>JBEAXM010000144.1:0-2762 GCA_041159805.1 Bacteroidota bacterium | reverse complement strand
AACCATGCGTTACTGGAAATGGAAAAGGTGCGACCTCAAGTGGTACTGATGGATATAGGTATGCCAGGGGTTTCGGGTATAGATGCCACTGCGCAGATCAAGGGAAGTTATCCGGAAATAGAAATCATCATTCAGACCGTTTTCGAGGATCAGGATAAGATTTTCGATGCCATTAAAGCGGGCGCATCCGGTTATATTCTAAAGAGCGCTCCCATCAGCAAGATTGTTGATGCCATTAGGGATGCATACGAGGGAGGGGCTGTTTTAACCCCTCAGATTGCTTCCTTGGTCATTCAATATTTTCGTGAGAAAGAAACCAAGGATAGTGTGCCTGATTACGGGCTCAGTGAACGTGAAAAGGAAGTGCTTGGGTTATTGGTTACGGGATTATCTTACAAGCTGATTGCAGACAAGATGAACCTTTCCTACAACACCATCAATTCACACATCAAGCGCATTTACGAGAAGTTACACGTTCATTCGGTTTCTGAGGCCGTAGCTAAAACCATCAATCAAAGGCTGCTCGATAATTGATGATACATTCGAGGGATGTTTCCCCCGATGGTTTCACTTGGGCATCCAAATCCTTTTCTCACCAAATATTCACGATCAAGCTATCGGGCCGGTACATGGCATCTCCGGGTTTAACACCAAAGGTGCGATGAAACTCACGCATATTTGCTAGGGGACCGATAACCCGGAATTTTGCAGGAGAGTGTACATCGCTGCGAACCTGCTCTGCCAGGGATTCCGGGCGGGTGTTGATCATCCATGCAAGTGCATAGCCCAGGAAGAAACGTTGGTCTGGCGATAGGCCAGCAATGTTCTGCTTGCCTGTATATTGCTTGGTCTTTTTGAATGCTTCATATCCCATCATGATACCACCGATGTCGGCAATGTTCTCGCCCAAGGTCATTTCTCCATTTATACGCAGACTGTCCACCACCAGGTATTGGTTGAATTGATCCACCACCATCTTGGTCTTGGCAAAAAACCGGGTGCTGTCTTCCGTAGTCCACCAATTTTCCAGATTGCCATTCGCATCATATTTGGCTCCTTGGTCGTCAAACCCATGGGTGATTTCATGCCCGAAGGTGGAGCCACCGATGATAGAGTAGAGGATGGCATCATCCGCCATGACCCGCTCGTAACCTGGAACAATGATATTGCAGCCCGGAACCACAATCTCGTTGTTGGATGGATTGTAATATGCGTTATAGGTTTGAGGGTACATGAACCATTCATTACGGTCAACGGGTTTACCGAACTTTCCGGTCATGTATTGCATCTCCCAGCGGTTTGATGCAATGACATTCTTGACATAGGATTCGCGGCTGATTTTCAAAGCGGACAAGTCCTTCCATTGGTCGGGGTACCCCACCTTCATGACCATACCGTTCAATTTGAGTAATGCTTTGGCCTTGGTTTCAGGACTCATCCAGTCGAGTTTCTTGATTCGTTCTGCATAAACGACCTTGATATCGTTTCCGATTTGCTGTAGCTTTTCCTTAGTCCCCTTGGGTAGATACTCGTCCACATATACCTGTCCGATGAGTTCTCCCAAAGAGGAATTCGTTTGATCAACCACACGCTTCCAGCGGGGCTTCATCTCCGAAATGCCTCGCATGGTGGTGTTGTAAAAGGAGAAGTGCTCGGCGTAGGTTTTATCGTCGAGGTAAGGGGCTAGTCCTTTGATATAATGATATTGCAGGTAATGACCAACTGTTTTCGGAGCGGTGGATTGAAGGATGTTGTCAAGCGCATTGAAAAACTCGGGTTGTCCGATAATTACGGTGTCGGGATTCTGGATACCTGTCTCTGCCAGGAATGCTTTCAAGTCAATCTTGGACATGGACTTGGCTGCCATGGAAAACATGAGCTTGTTGTAGTTCTTGTGAGGGTCCCGCGTGTCTTCCCGCTTCCTCGAAACCATGGCTATGGATGTTTCCATGTTCATCAGCTCCTTGGCCGTTTTAATTGCACTGATGGAATCCTGTCCGAGAATTCGGAACATACGCTGCAGATGCAAAACAAATTTCGACCGCACCTCTTTTGAACGTTCATCATTGTCGAAGTAGAAGCTGCGATCGGGGAGACTCAATCCTCCCTGCATGAGGAATATGGCGTGTTTGTTACTGATTTTATCATCTTGTCCTACATAAAACCCAAACAATGGCGCCCCGCTCGATAAATGCACCATGGCACATGCCTTGGCCAATGATTTTGGATTTGTGGGATTACTCAATAGTTCCAGGTCTTTTTTGATGGCAGACAATCCTGTTTTGTTGATGGTTATGCTGTCCATTCCGGAAAAATAAAGATCCCCGATTTTTTGTTTATTGCTTCCATTGGCGCTGATGGTATCAGCAGCCGATTGCTCACAAATATCCCTTACTTGTGCATTGATGGTGTCGCGTATCAATTGCCATAGCCCATTACTTCCCTCGCTTGCTGGTATGGGGTTCTTTTTGAACCATCCATTGTTTGCGTACATGAAGAAGTCCGCTGCCGGACTTATGGTGGAGTCGATGTTGGACGCAAGGAAATCCGTGTTTCCTGATGAAGTGGATGTGTTTTGGCTGGTGTTTTCCTGATTGGATGAGCAAGCCAGAAAAACACAGGCGATGGTGAATGCCAGGACTAGGGATTGGGTTTTCATCGGTATGGTTTATGGTATTTGATACGCAAATGTAAACATCGGATGTGTCGTATAAAAATATTTTGATGTCCGATATGATTTTTTGAAAATCAAGGATTAAGTA
>JBEAXM010000086.1:0-3057 GCA_041159805.1 Bacteroidota bacterium | reverse complement strand
CGTCTTTGTTCACATCGAAGATTTGCGGTGTGGAATTTGATCCTACATCGATGGCCGTGCCGTTCGAAGTGGTCATGGATGGCTGCGCCAACACGTAACCTGTTCCATTGTTGTTAAACAGCAGCAACGTGCCATCGGAATTACCCAATACAAGGTCATCATCACCATCGGCATCAATATCACCGAAAGCAGGCGACACACCGGTAAGACCCAGCTGCATCAGGTTTGCAAAATCCTGACTCACCAATTGGAAAGCAGGTGCTGTGGTTGTTCCCACATTACGATAGTAAGCCAGACCGCTTTGAAAGGGCGGCGAAGGAGAATAATAGCCATAGTTGCCGATCACCAAATCCATCAGCCCATCCTTGTCCACATCCTGAAAAACCACGTTTGCACCGGAGCCCACTTCAATCATCTCATCCACCAGGAACCGGTCTTTGATAAAACTGAAAACGTTGGTGGTGTTGTTAGTGGTATTGGTGTAGAACAGTACGTTGTTGTAATTCTCTGATGGCCCGCTGATGCATGGTGCAACAACAAAATCCTTTTTACCATCATTGTTTACATCGAAATAATAGGGTGCCGGAAAGGTCACCATATCCACAGGGTCATCGTACGAAGGAAATGAATCATCCTGTGCGGTCATCAACGCGCCCGATGTGGAGCCACCGTTGAACACCAGCAGCATGTTGTTTCCAAGAATATCGCCGTTCATCAGATCCTTGTCGCCATCGCCATCAATATCAAGTGCAATCATGCAAGAGCCGGCGTGTTGCACCCTTGCGGAGATGTCGGGGTCGAGCTGCACGTCATCGCCCGGAAGGGCCATCCTGCAACCAACATTAAGCAGCGCTTCGTTGGCAAAGCCACTCAAACCGAAATTTCCGAAGCAGTTTGGATCAAGCTGATATACCAGGGTGTCGCATACACCGAATTGCTCCACCGCTTTGTTGCGATGAAACTCGACGAAGCTGCCGGAGACCGGGAAGGTGAGCACATCCAAATCGCCATCATTGTCTACATCGGTCAGCGCAGGAAGGTTGACCGATGCCACATACAGATTGGCCGTGATGTTACCATACTTGCTGTTGACGAGTGAATAAACCAAATTGAATTTCAATCCACCCTGTGAGGTGTAGTCATTTCGATAAACCGTCATGCCACCTGAATAGGAATAGGTGAAGATGTCCTCTTTACCATCGCAGTTATAGTCCTTCAAGATCACCCAATCATGCAAACCGGCTGGGAATTTCTTGCGGTATTCGGGAGCATGCTCATAGTCCACTTGCCCAGCTGTACCATTATTGATGTACGTGGTGATGCGGTATCCCTCGCGATCAAAAACAAAAAGATCCTTGATTCCATCGCCATTCATGTCAATCTCTGAAAAAATGGGCGCATTGAAACCACCCACCCACGGGTTTTCAATGTTTGATCCAAAATGAGATACAGGGATGTTTACATCCGGCACATACTCGCCGTTCTGGGCATTCAACACGGTTGGTAAAGCAGTAAACAAAACCAACCAACGCAAACGAGTTATAATCATTGAAATCCTTTTCTCAAATTTAGTGTAATTTTAGGTGGCGATGACTGACGAATATCGTGTTGTGTCAATCGCTTGCAATCTATAACAAACAAACCATGCCCTCATTTGATATCGTCAGCAAAACGGATGTCCAAAAACTGGATAATGCCATCAATGTCGCCCAAAAGGAAATTGTGAACCGTTACGACTTCCATGGCTCCAAAACGGAAATTGAGCTGGATAAAAAGGCAATGTTGATTAAAATACTGACAGAGAACGAGATGCGCATGGATGCGATCCGTGACATCCTGATTTCCAGGGCAATGAAGCAAGGATTGGAGGCGGGTTGCCTCGATTTTGGGAAGGATCAAGAAGCATCGGGCATGATGTTGCGTAAAGAGGTCAAAATCGTCAACGGAATCGACAAAGAGACCGCCAAGAAAATCGTCAAAATCATCAAAGACAGCGGGTTGAAAGTACAGGCATCCATCATGGACCAGCAGGTAAGGGTAACGGGTAAGAAAAAGGACGACCTGCAGGCCACCATGGCTATGGTTCGACAAGGGGGTGTGGAGCAACCTTTACAATTCGAAAACTTCCGGGAATAGCACCGTAAAAAACTGCTTTTCAATAGCTTGCATAATTGTGCAAGAAATAATGTCAAATTCATTTTTTACTCACCCAAATGCGACTACCTTGCTTGCTGATTCAAGTGGGTTGGAATTATCGTTTTTTATGATCCTTATCATACCAAACGTCCCGCTCATACGTTATCATTGTTTGAGTTTGGAATTTTAAAAATAAGCTCCGGACTTTTCACTTATAAAGAAGTTACCAATGAAACCCTCCAGAAGCAGCAAGAAGGCAAAAGAACCGGTTCAAAAACCATTGATTAAAGTACAGCTCGATGAGCGCACGACCATAACCATCCGTAAAATGGAGATGCTTAAGTTTTGGAAAGAGCGTTATCCAGAAGCCAAGGTTATTTAACCGCGAACCATTTTGAAAATCCGTACACGAATGCGGATCTCATCAATTTTGTTTTTTCAATAACTGCGACTTTATTATTTCCAAGCCGTCCACAAATCGGTGGGGCTTGTATCCCAACACCGTTCGGGCTTTGTCCAATATGAACCCTGTACGGGGAGGCCGCTTAGCAGGCTGATTCAACGATGCCGATGTAATGGGCTTGATATGCGACTTGTCTAACCCGAAAAAATCAGCCACTTTGCAAGCAAGGTTGATAATGCTATCCAAATCCTCCTCGGGACCGCATATGTGAAAGACCCCTTTCGCCCGCTTTTGCATGGTAAGGATGCATGCATCGGCAAGGTCTTCGGCCAATGTTGGGCTGCGGAACTGATCGGTGATGACATTGATGTCTTTGCCTTGCTCAAGGGATGACTTGGTCCACAACACGAGATTCGATCGTTGCACGTCGTCAACCACACCATATATGATGATGGTGCGCAAGATGGCCCAGTCGAGTCCGCTTTGCATGACCTCTTTCTCGCTTTCTAATTTCGAGC
>JBEAXM010000309.1:0-5614 GCA_041159805.1 Bacteroidota bacterium | reverse complement strand
TCTACCGTTCCCTGTGGTGGACTTTAGCACTCCATATAATTTAATCACAAAGTGATTTGCACTTCAGTATGCTTTAGGGTCAATCGCAAATCAACTTCGCGGCTTCCTCACCAACCAGGGCACCAATTGCGATACCCATACCGCCCATACGCACGGCACAATAGGTGTTTTGCCCAGTTTTCTTGATGATGGGCGATTTGGATCCACCCATTCCCATGATGCCGCTCCAACGCATTTCTACTGAAAATTCCGTGTTTGGTATGATCACATCCTTCAGTAAGGACTCCAATCGGTTTTGAACTTTTTCAGTCAGTCCGAAGGATGTGGTATGCTCGGCCTCAAAATCCAAATTCCTGGCGCCGCCAAATAGGATACGGTTGCCTATGTTGCGAAAATAATAGTAGCCCAGATCGTAATGGAAGATGCCCTTGAATTTAAGATTGGGAATGGGGGAGGTCACCAATACTTGGGCTCGTGCGGGTTCGACATCCAATTCTTTGAGAAACGATTTTGCAAAGCCATTCGTTGCAATTAAGGTTTTTCGGGGTTTCAATACCAAGCCGTTTTCACAATGGATTTCACAATGGTCGCTTTGGTCTTCGATTCGCTGTATTGGTAGTCCGTTTAGAATGATTACTCCCACTTCCGATGCTTTTCGCATCAGTGATAGCATCATCCTACCTGTGTCGATTTGTCCCTCCAACGGATTTGCAATTATTGACTTGACTCCATTGAAACCAAAATCCCTGATTGAACCATTTTGAACTCTATAGGTATTGGGGAGGCCTGTGATGTCCGACATGACTGCATTGATACGATCCATGCTTGTTAAACAATCATGCAGTATGGCATCATCACTTGCGGAAAAAAGTTCAAAACCGCCATGTTGCTCATACCCGATGGCTTCGTCACCCAACAGTTTCCTCAGTTTTTGCAATCCTATCCATCTGCGTTGAACCCGGGCAAACACTTCTTGTTCGGATTCATGGGTCATGTCGTCAAGGAGTTCAGATATGCTCCCAAAACAGGCAAACCCTGCATTACGGGTGCTGGCGCCGTAAGGCAGGAATCCCCTGTCAACCACAGTGACTCGCAAGGATGGTTTTAATTTTTTCATGTGGATGGCACTGCATAGGCCTACAATGCCGCTACCAACTACGCAAACATCTATACCGTTTATAACGGACTCTCGTTCCCAAAAAGACATGGTGTACATGGCTCCAAATTAGTGAAAACGGACCGAAAGGGGTGAGTTTTGAGAGTTAAGGATATATTTGCAAAGGATTCCAAATCATGTCCTCACAATTAAACTACGATTACATCATCATTGGAGCAGGTGCAGCTGGTTTGCACTTGGCCATGGCGTTTGCCCGAGATCGAGGTTTTTCAGACAAGCGAATACTCATTTTGGATCCCGATGATAAACAGAAGAACGATCGCACATGGTGTTTTTGGGAACAAGGGCCTTCACAATGGGATGCAATCGCGCACAAGCAATGGCATAAGGGGGTATACATTTCGCATGAATCCAAAATTGATTTGGATATGGGAGCTTATGTCTATAAGAAAGTCCGTGGCATCGATTTTTATAACCATGCAAGGGGTGTAATTGCTGCAACCAATTGCATAGATTGGATGCGCGATACGGTTTCGCATGTCACCGATGGGCCGAATCCAATTGTTATTTGTGAATCGGGCTCTACGTTTACATGCGCGCATGTTTTCGACAGCCGTATTCCCAAGCCATTCCATTCCACTTCCGACGATTTCATCCGCATTCAGCAGCATTTCCTGGGTTGGGTCGTAAAGGTCAAGGAGCCGCTCTTTGACCCCGACTCCTTCACTGTCATGGATATTCGAGTTACTCATAAGGACACGACCTGTTTTACTTATGTGTTGCCAACATCTTCTTACGAGGCCTTGGTCGAGTTCACACTATTTACACCGTTTTTAATAGAAACCCGGGATTATGAATCTTGTTTGAAAACCTACATGCATGATTGTGTAGGAACATCCGATTTTGAGATTTTGGAAACCGAGTTTGGTGTCATACCAATGACCGATTTCCCATTTGCTGCTCATAACACCAAAAATGTCACAATGATAGGTACGGGTGGGGGATGGGTGAAGCCGGCTACTGGTTATTCCTTTATGAATGCTTCCAAGTACTCGAAACAGATTATTCAAAATCTTAAACTAGGCAAAAGACCCTCTGAAAATTTGATGTCTGCCCGTCACCGAAAGTATGATGTCCTGTTACTGGATATTTTTTCACGAAGCAATCACCTTGGTAATGGTATTTTCAAGCAGTTGTGGAGCAGAAATCCCGCTCATCGAATATTCTCCTTCTTGGACGAGACCACTACCTTGAAGGATGATTTACGAATCATCTCATCGCTGAAGCCAGGCCCTTTCCTAAAGGCCTTGGTTAAGCAATGGAGAAAGTGGATTTGAAAAGGGATCAAACAAGTATACCCGCGATACTGGCGGAAAGGTAAGAAGCCAGCGTTCCGCAAAAAAGCGCCTTCAAACCTAGTCGTGCCAAATCACCTCTTCGCTCTGGTGAAAGCTCTCCAATGCCTCCGATTTGCATGCCTACACTGGCAAAATTTGCAAAACCACAAATGGCTATGGAGACAATCAGCAGGCCTTTCTCGGTCAACACAGGAACACTTTTGCTGGCCAGGTTTTGAAACGCTACGAATTCATTGATGGTGAGTTTTTGCCCCAACAACGTAGCCACATTCGCAACATCTCCAGAGGGTACACCCATTGCCCAGGCCATCGGATAGAACAGCTTGCCGAAGATCCAATTCAGACTTAGATTGAACGTGGGGTCAAAAATGTGTGCTGCCGTGAGCAGCATCCAGTCAATCATGGTGATTAAGGCGATGAAACCAATCAGCATTGCTATTACATTCATTGCAATCTTGAATCCGTCGCTGGCGCCATGTGATATGGCATCCACCATGTTCACGTATGGACTTTTCACTTCCAACTTCACTTGTCCCATTGTTTGACTTTGCTCGGTCTCGGGAAATACGATTTTCGAGATCACCAATGCGCCGGGGGCTGCCATCAAGCTGGCGGCAATCAGTTTCGGTGCCAGATCCAATCCTGCTGCTGCTCCCATGTTCACATACACCACCAATATTCCGCCTGCAATACAAGCCAGACTGCCGCTCATGCTGGCAAGCAGTTCACTTTTTGTCATACCTGCCAAATAAGGGCGAATCATGACTTGGGCTTCAACTTGCCCAACGAAAGCGCTTGCAACATTACTAAGGGCTTCGGCACCGCTCACCCGCATCACGAAGTTCATGGCTTTAGCTATGGCGGATACAATACGTTGCATGATGCGGAAATGATACAGTATTGCAACCAGTATGCATACCAGGATGATGGTTGCAGTGATATTAAAAGCGAATACAAATCCTCCGTTGGCAAAACTGCCGATAGTTCCGTCGAATTGCTGAACCGCCACACCTCCGTAAACGAACTCAACACCCTTCCTGGCGAACAGCTCTATTTTTTCCATTCCATGACCCATCTGCTGGAAGAAAGCGGTTACGGGTGGGATTTTCAACACCAGTATGGCAATCACTATCTGTAACATTAAACCGCTGAAAATGACCCTTGGGTTGATGGCTTTGCGGTTATTACTTGCCAAGTATGCAATTCCAAGAATGGCGATGATACCAATCAGGCCGGTGAATCTGTCCATTTGAATATAGCTTAAAACTGGTTGAAATTATGAATTTGGATTGGATAAACCCTATTGTTTCATCCTTTTGCTGAGCAAATAAAGGATGAATGCAGGTATGATGGTTGCTGCTGACCACATGATTTTTTCGGGTTCATTCATTGCAAAGTATACGACCATCCAAACCGATACGGCGATGAACACAATAGGAGTGATCGGATATCCCCAGGTTTTGATCGTGTTCTCGTTTGTCAGTTTTTTGGCCCTTAGGATGAAAACACCCAGTACAGTCATTACTGAGAATATGGTGAGTGTGATACCAATGTATTCGATGATGGATTTGAAGTCGGAGAACAATACCATGATTGATGACAACAGTGCTTGCAAGATAATGGCATTGGTGGGGGCACCTGAATCGGATTGCTTGCCAAGTATGGAAAAGATCTTATGATCCTGTCCCATCTTTTGCGTAACACGTGGACCGGCGATGAACATGGCATTGATTCCCGCAACCAAGGCAATGGCAAACAATGCTCCGAACACCAATGCCACATCCGGTGAAAACACCTTGTTCACAACCACGTTACCTACATCCACCACACCGGCCATCTCTTCAAACTTGCAGGTGTACATGAAAACCGCAGTCAATGCCAGGTAAATGAGGGTTACCGCACCTGTGCCGACGAGCAGGGAAAAGGGAAGGTTCTTTTTCGGCTCAATCATGTTTCCGGCAATGTATGCGGAGGCATTCCACCCGCTATAGGCAAATAATACCCAAACCAATGATCCGGCAAATGGCATACCTAGAATGGTATCGCTTGTTTTGTCAGTAGGGGCAAATGAAACTCCCGAAGCTTCACCGTCGGATAAAAAAAGCAATGGGGCTAAAATTAAGACGGCAATGAATGCCAATTTAACGTTTGTCATGATGTTTTGAAATCCACCTCCGGATTCGACCCCTCGTAATTGGATGAGTGCTACAATGACAATCAATGAAACCCCGATGATTTTGGTGGCGATTTCGGTGGATATCCCAAGACCTAAGCTGTCTACCAATGGACCTAGGTATTCACCTGTAGCCAAGGCCAACGAAGCGATGGCTGCTGAGAAACCTACAATCAAGGATACCCATCCACTGGCTAGTCCCAATACCGGATGATAAATTCGGCTGAGGAAGGTGTATTCGCCTCCGGACTCTCTGAGCGTTGTGGCAACTTCCGCGTAAGCCAATGCACCGCACAGGGAAAAAACTCCACCAATGAGCCAAATCATCATGATGGAGAAAGGATCAGGGATTGCACCAGGCATGACCTGGAATCCTATGGAGGTGAAGATGCCCGTGCCAATCATGTTTGCGATAACCATGTTGGCTGCAACGGACCTTGAATACATATTTGAGCTCATATTACATCATGGGTTTGGAAAGTGCTTCCCGGATTTCCTTGAAATCACTTTTGTGTTCTCTTTTTCGATTCAGTTCGTGGTCGTATATCTTGTTGAAAAGTCGGCCGAAAAGGGGGAAGGCCAGTTTTTCGTAATTGTATCTGCCATCTCCGATGATTCCGTTTTCATTGGCAATCACACTGGCGGCAAGGATGAATTCCACACCGGTTTCCAGATCCACCACATATGAAACATCGGTTACGAAACCATATGCCATCCCCACAATGTTGAACACTTTGATGGATTCACTCCACTTCAATTTTGCTTTTGCATCGTGAAGGAAGTATTTTTTCAGATGCCTTGGATACTTAACCGAATCTTGATACTCGGGAAGACCGGATTTGGATGGGTAGGTTGCGAAATATTGCCAAAGGAACTGGCGGTCGGTTTCCGTTAGATTCCACCTTTTTTCCTTGCTCACATTTTCCGGCACTACAAAACGCACCATCATTTCCACGGCTTCCTGCA
>JBEAXM010000277.1:0-3214 GCA_041159805.1 Bacteroidota bacterium | reverse complement strand
TTTGTTTTTCAAACACCACGCCAAGGAAAGCTTCACCAACGATACGCCCAGGCCATCCGCTACTTTCTTGATGCGACGCACTTTTTCTATTTTCTCTTCGCGCAAAACACGATTCTTCAACCAATCCATCCCCTCGATGCCCAACCGGGTATCATCCGGGAAACCGTCGAGATACTTGCCCGACAGCAATCCCGATGCCAACGGCGACCAGATGGTGGTGCCCAAGCCATGGTGCTGGAACAAGTGTAGATAATCATTCTCCATTTTTTCGCGGCGAAACATGTTGTATTCGGGCTGCTCCATCACCGGTCCGATCAAGTGATGCGTTTTCGCTACCATCACCGCCTCCATCAATTCGGAAGCACTCCACTCGGAGGTGCCCCAATAGAGGATTTTTCCTTGTTGAATCAAGTTGTGCATCGCCCACACGGTTTCTTCAATCGGCGTGCTTTTGTCGGGTCGATGACAGAAGAGTAAATCGATATAATCAACCTGCAAGCGTTTCATCGCCCCATGGCATCCCTCTACAATGTGCTTGCGCGACAACCCACGCTGGTTGGGCTTGGCATCACCCAATCCGAAAAACACCTTACTCGAGACTAGGTACGAGGAACGATCCCATTTTGTTTTGCTAAGGATATTACCCATCACCGTTTCCGATTTCCCACGGGCGTAGATCTCAGCGTTGTCAAAAAAATTCACCCCGGCCTCATAGGCGGTAATCATGAGTTCCTCAGCCGTTTGGTCGCTGATTTGCTTGCCAAAGGTGAGCCATGATCCAAGCGAAAGGGCACTCACTTGTACACCCGCATTACCCAGTCTTCTGTATTCCATACATCTGTGTTTTAGGATGCAAAGATAATCACATCCGCCGTCACGAAAAGGTTATCTTTGCGCTATGGAAACGGTGCTTTTCAAGGACTTGGGACTGGTTGATTACAAACAAACCTGGGACTACCAGGAGTCGTTGTTGGGAGCCATCGTTGCTGAAAAAATGCGGGCCAGGGGAAATCTGGAATCGGTTCCCAGCACAACGCATCACCATCTTCTTTTTTGCGAACATCCACACGTTTACACGTTGGGCAAAAGCGGCAAGGAAGATCATCTGTTGTTAGATGAGCAACAATTGAGTCAGAACAATGCCGTTTTCTACAAGATCAATCGCGGGGGCGATATCACCTACCATGGTCCCGGACAAATCGTAGGATATCCCATTTTGGATCTTGATCGGTTCTTCAATGATATCCATCGTTACCTGCGGTATCTGGAAGAAGCCGTGATATTAACACTGGCTGATTACGGCATTCAGGCGTCACGCATTGAAAAGCTTACCGGCGTTTGGGTGGATGCCGATAACCCTGCCACAGCACGCAAGATCTGCGCCTTCGGTGTACGATGCAGCCGGTGGGTCACCATGCATGGATTTGCATTCAATGTGAATGTGAATTTGGATTACTTCAACCACATCATTCCTTGCGGCATTTCAGACAAGGCAGTCACTTCGCTCAATAAGGAGCTCGGAAGGGAAATGGATATGGAAGAAGTGAAAGCCAAGCTCAAGAAACACCTGTCCGCTGTTTTCCAGTTCGAGCTCGTGGAAAATCAATCAAAGCACGCATAATCATCCTCATGCTTAAGAAACGAATCAAGTGGTGGCAAATCCTGATCCTGGTTGTATGTTTAGGCAATGCCGTGCTATACTTTTCAGGGAAATGGTATTACTACAAGGCACTTGTATACAACTATGTTGGAATCGATGATTTGAATCTATTCCCTTCGCGTGTCATAAAATCCGGATCACCACAACCCTGGCCGGTTGGTTCGGATTTTAACAAGAGGCCTGTTCCCGACACCCTTCAAAAAACCATTGACCGATATCGAACCGTAGCTTTTTTAGTGATCAAAGATGATTCATTACGGCACGAACAATACCATGATGGTTATGGTACTGGATCCCTATCCAATTCCTTTTCTGTTGCAAAGAGCATTATTGGAATTCTGGTGGGAATCGCATTGGATGAAGGCAAAATCAAAAGCTTGGACGACCCAGTGTACAAGTATTATCCCGAGTACGCTTCAGGCGAAAACCGAAAATTGAAAATACGGCATTTGTTGACCATGAGTTCGGGTTTGGATTATGATGAATCCTACACCAGTCTTACAAGTCCGACCACTCGGGCTTACTATGACAACAAGTTGCGCGAACAAATGAACGATTTATGCCTTAAGGAGGAACCGGGTAAGCGGTTCGAGTATCGTAGTTCCGACACGCAAATCCTGAGTTTCGTCTTGCAGTCAGCTACCGGTGTTTCCATAAGTGATTATGCCTCTGAGAAATTATGGAAACCATTAGGCGCGGAGCATGATGCCCAATGGAGTCTGGATCATGAGAATGGCGATGAGAAGGCGTATTGCTGTATTTACTCTAATGCACGGGATTTTGCCCGTATCGGTAAATTGGTTTTGCACAAAGGTGTTTGGAATGGGAAGCGGATCGTTTCGCAAGGATTTATGGATGAAATGCTAACCCCCGCTCCTTTGTTGAATGAGGGTGAAAATAATTTAACCTATGGTTACCAATGGTGGATCAGGGAGCAAAAAGGGCACAAGGTTTACTATGCAAGAGGAATTTTGGGTCAATACATCTTTGTGATACCCGACCAAAACATGGTGATAGTAAGGTTGGGTCATGAGCGAGCGGAGAAAGACAGCACTGGAACACCAATGGACCTTCCCGTTTACCTGGATGGTGCAATTGAAATGTATGGACATTAAAATTCAAGAATTTCAAATAGACTATGCTTAAAGACATTCCAGAGCTCAAAGTTGAAGACGTTGCGCTTGCCATAGTACCCGACTTGGGTGATGACGAGTCACCACATGAATTCACCGTTTGGGATGTGTTTCTCATCAACCTCAAAAAACAACAGATCAATGGCGTACTCGTTACATCAAGGGGTTTTGGTAGTCACGAGGGTCAAGAAGTCAAGACCTCCGTATTGCGCCACTTCTTCGATTACATCGACCCCATGAGCGCGGTACGGGTGGAGCCCATCGATCGTCAGGTATTCGGATTGAATAACGAGTATTGGGTCAGCTTCTACATGGGCAGCACCATTTACGACCGCAAATACACCTTCTTGCCTGAAACCATCATGGAAGAGAACTTCTCGCCCATACCTGTGATTGGTAAAAACGGGGTTATGATAGGATG
>JBEAXM010000250.1:0-7476 GCA_041159805.1 Bacteroidota bacterium | reverse complement strand
ACTGAAGAAGGAAGTTGAGGCCTTAAGGGATGTTAATGAATACATGTTTCAATTATCAGGAATCAGCGATAACACACAACTTCCATCAGAGACTTCAAAACTTCAAGAGCTGCTAGATGAAAGGGAGGCATTGAGTTCACAGGTTACAGATAAATCGGAGGCCTTGAAGCTTTTGAATAACAAGATTTCACTTCAAAAAGATGTGATACTCAATGTTGTTGACAATCATGAGACCAAACTGCGGCGTCAAAAGGAGAACGTTGAATCGCAGATACGTATTCAGGATTCGAAATTCATTGGCTTGCCTGAAAAGCAAGCGGAGTATGGAAGACTTATTCGTCAATACAACATAAACGAAAAGTTTTATGGTTTGCTTTTGGAAAAGAAAGCTGAATTTTCAATTACCCGAGCTGGATTTGTTCCCAAAAATGTCATTTTGGAGAAGGCGATTGTTCCTGCCCAGCCGGTATCGCCAAAGAGACTCCTCGTTTTCAGTGTCAGCCTGATTATTGGATTTTTTGCAGGATTTGTTTTGATGATTGTAAAATATCTTCTTCATGATGAAATTGGAACATTTGATGATGTGATCCCCTACACAGATGCTGCCATTCTTGGAATAGTCCCAAAGTATAAAAGGGAAATTCCGATTTCACAGCTTTTGGTTGATAAAAACCCAAAGTCAGCTATATCTGAATCGTTCAGGAGTATCCGTACAAACCTCCAATTCATATCCAATGAATCAGAGGCAAAGCTGCTCGCTGTTACCTCAACCATTTCCGGCGAAGGAAAAACATTCAATGCAATCAACCTCGGTGGGGTAATCGCCTTTTCCGGTAAAAAGGTTGTCATCATCGATTTGGACCTTCGTAAACCCAAGATTCACTTGGGATTTAATGTTGAGAATAGTTTTGGTATCAGTACCATTCTCATTGGAAAAAGCAACTACAAAGACTGCATCAATCATTCATCGCTTCCGAATCTTGATTTCATCACTGCAGGTCCGATCCCTCCCAACCCATCAGAATTGATCATCAGTAAACAGATGGAGGATTTATTGGAGACCCTTAAGAGCGAATACGATTTGGTGATATGTGACACCCCTCCCGTTGGTATTGTAAGTGATGGCATTCCAATCATCCAAAAGGCGGATTATCCGCTCTACATTCTCAGGGCAAATTATTCCCGAAAGCTGTTCTTGAACAATGTCAATAAGCTTATTGATGAAAACAAGATAACCAAGCTTTCATTGGTATTGAATAGTGTGGATTTGTCCAGGGTCCGTTACGGTTATGGCTATAACTACAGTTATGGCTATGGTTACGGCTACGGTTATGGATATGGCTACGGATATTATGAAGAGGATCGTAAAGAGCCAGGGCCATTAAAAAAGTTAAAAGGCTTTTTCACAGGAAAAATAGATTGATGGGAAATGAATGTCCTTAGATTTGAAATAGATGGTCCGCTACTTATAAATCCAATGATTCATAAGGATGAACGTGGTGATTTCATCGAGTCCTTTTCCAAGCGACAGTTCGAGAAACATGGTATTCCGACCGAATTTGTCCAAGACAATCAATCCCGATCCATGAAAAATGTCATCAGGGGTTTACATTTTCAAAATGAGCCTCATGCTCAAGGCAAGCTGGTCAGAGTCACCAGCGGTTCTGTGTTGGATGTCATAGTGGATATAAGGCCTGATTCTCCTACGCTTGGGATGCATCTTAAATTTTTACTTGATGATCAGAATTGCAACATTCTTTGGGTCCCTAAAGGATTTGCACATGGATTTCTTTCACTTACCGAAAACACGGTTTTCTGTTATAAATGCACCGATTACTATAACAAGGAATCCGAGAGCGGGATTCATTGGAACGATACCACCTTAAACATTGATTGGGGCGTTGCCGTCCCCACTGTCTCGGACAAAGACTCTCAATTACCCACATTTAATGAGTATATTGCCTCGGTACAAGGTGTCAAATCATCGTAAAACCTACCAAGATGAGCGAACTGCTTAACCGTCACTATCATCTGATAATATATGTACTCTTTTTTCTCAGTACATCAATATTCGCTTTTCTGATGAATAATCTATTCTTGCGATTTTTCAGGACGCTAGGAATTCGCAACACAAACGATGGCACCGTCATCCGTTGGGGTGCAATGTCAAAACCATCCGTAGGAGGCATAACATTCTACATAATATTCCTCCTAGCCGTTGCTTGTTATTCCATATTTTTCAGTCCTAGTCAAGTGTTTTACAACACAAAATTTGTAGGATTGCTTCTTTCCATGGCTTTGGGCTTTATTATCGGATTGGCCGATGACGCATATGACACCAAGCCATTCCTTAAGTTCTTCATACAAATCGCATGTGGGGCCATCATGTTCACATCCGGACTTCGTATAGAGTTGTTCGACAGTTGGATCTTGAACATGGGAATAACCATATTCTGGGTTGTCGGTATAATGAATTCAGTTAATATGCTGGACAACATGGATGGTATAACGACCATTGTTTCACTGGGCATCATCATATCTGTAATAACAATTATCATTTCAAATCGCGATTTTGAAAACATGCATTTGATTATTCTGGTGGGATTGGTTGGCGCGCTTTTGAGTTTTCTTTATTTCAATTGGAACCCATCCAGGATGTATATGGGTGATACCGGCAGTCAATTCCTAGGCGCGTTACTCTCTGCAATAGGAATCATTTACCTATGGAATGATGTTTATCAAACCGATCAAGGAATCGTTTCCCGAAAACTCACCATGGTGATCATGTGTTTCATTTTGCCAATAATCGATACAACATGTGTTGTCATTAATCGATTATCACAAGGCAAATCCCCCTTCATCGGAGGTAAAGATCATACCACCCATAGTCTTGCCTATTTAGGACTTAGTGACAGGCAGGTGGCTATGGTATTTTGTGGACTTGCTTTATTTTCGGTTCTACAGGTATATCTGATCGAATTTCATTTGAGGAATTGGGATCATGTCTTCACAATCGCATTTCTATCATACTTTTTACTACTCCTATCCTATTTCATGTATAGCACCCGAAGGTCAATACGGAACTTGGATAACAAGAGTTAGTAAAACGCAATGTTGATCTAGCCATCGCTTTTCCAACCATGGACTTTAAAATATCTTCTGAATTTTTTCCTACTGGAGACCAACCCGAAGCCATTAGACAATTATCCAACGGAGTTGACCAAGGTGAAAAATCTCAAGTCTTGTTAGGTGTAACCGGTTCCGGTAAGACATTTACCATGGCAAATGTTATTGCAAACACGGGGCGACCTACATTGGTTCTTAGCCACAACAAGACTTTAGCAGCCCAACTGTATGGCGAATTCAAACACTTTTTTCCGGAAAACGCAGTTGAGTTTTTTGTTTCCTATTATGATTACTACCAACCGGAGGCTTATATTCCAACCACTAACACCTATATTGAAAAGGATCTTTCCATAAACGAGGAGATTGAAAAACTACGCTTAAGCACCACTTCATCCCTTCTTAGTGGACGTAGGGATATAATCGTCATCTCATCCGTTTCATGCATTTATGGAATCGGTAATCCAGCCGATTTCAAGGATGGAATCATCAGGATACATGTTGGAATGAAGATTTCCAGAAACAGGTTCCTACATCAGCTAGTACAAGTCCTTTACTCAAGGTGTGTTAATGAATTCAAGCGTGGAACATTTCGTGTTAAAGGCGATACTATTGACATATACCCTGCCTATGCGGATACTGCGTTTCGAATCACCATGTTTGGTGACGAAATAGAAGAAATGTCAATCATTGACCCTGTTGCCGGTTCAACAATAGAGAAACAAGAGCATCTGGCCATTTTTCCAGCCAATATCTTTGTCACTAACCCAGACCGGCAATTGAAGGCAATATGGCAGATCCAGGAGGACATGGTTAATCAGATTGAATATCTTAATTCAATAGGAAAGGGTTTGGAGGCAAAACGTCTTGAGGATCGTGTCACTTTCGATCTTGAAATGATTCGCGAATTGGGATATTGTTCTGGAATTGAAAACTATTCAAGATACTTTGACGGAAGGCCACAAGGATCAAGACCATTCTGTTTACTTGATTATTTTCCTGACGATTTTCTAATGGTAGTTGACGAGAGCCATGTGACCATTCCCCAAATCAGGGCAATGTATGGAGGCGATAGGTCGCGCAAGGTGAATCTTGTAGAATATGGGTTTCGACTTCCATCCGCATTGGATAATAGGCCGCTTAAATTCGAGGAGTTTGAATCACTTGTGAATCAGGTGGTATATGTAAGTGCTACTCCAGCTGATTATGAAATCAATCGAGCTGAAGGTGTGATTGTGGAGCAAGTAATAAGACCTACCGGATTGTTGGATCCCGTTATTGAAGTAAGACCCTGTTTGAATCAGGTTGATGATTTGCTTGAAGAGATACGAAAGACCATAAATCTAAACGAACGAATTTTGGTAACCACCCTTACCAAACGAATGGCCGAAGAACTCGCAAAATACCTGAGTAAATTATCCATTAAATGCAGATATATACATTCAGAGGTTGAAACTTTGGATCGTGTTGAGATTTTGCGTGATTTGAGATTAGGATTATTTGATGTCTTGATAGGCATCAATCTGCTACGTGAAGGTCTAGACCTGCCCGAAGTATCCTTGGTGGCCATTTTGGACGCCGACAAAGAAGGGTTTTTGAGGTCAAACAGGTCCTTGACTCAAACAGCAGGAAGGGCTGCCCGTAACATCAATGGAAAGGTGATCATGTATGCGGACAAAGTGACGGAATCAATGAGACTTACTATTGATGAAACAAACCGAAGAAGGGAAAAGCAGATTAAATACAATCAAGATAACGGAATTACACCCACATCCCTCAATAAGAGCAAATCAGACATACTCGGTCAATCCTCAGTGGTTGGTATGCGCCAAGAAGGGAAAAAAGCCTATGCGGAAGACGCTTCCGGTACCATGCTTGCGGCTGATCCGGTAATGGGTTATTTATCTATTGAACAGCTTGAACAATTGATTGTAGACTACCGCCACAGAATGGAGGTGGCAGCCAAGGATTTGGATTTTCTTGAGGCTGCGCGCTTTAGAGATGAGATAAACTTAATCGAAGGTTTATTGTTGGAAAAAAGAAAATAATAAATCATGGACTTTCTTTTCATCTCCACATTGTTCTTTTACCTGTTATCAATAATAGCTTCATTAATTGTTTTTCTCTTCAACAGGCATGTTTCGATTGTATTTTCCAAAATCATTGTTACGCTGCATTTGATAACTGGAATCATAGTACTGCTTTTGGTATTCAATGAGTCCCCGATAACATCATGGGTGTCAATTTTTTTCTGGTGCTCAGGAATATACCTGGCTGGTGACATAGTTAGAAAATCATTTCCATTGGCTCTCAAGGCTTACTTTATTGCGTTCCTTCTTACGCTTCCGGTTTTTATAGTTTCCCCATCGCGAATCATACAACTTGTGGCTGGTAAGGGGTTCGGAAAGCCAGGTGAAGGGAGGATACGGATTGTCGAGAATTATTTTTTAGTAAAGACATCAGAACCTCTTGACACCAACGGGTTTTTCAGGGCCAAATTCATTAAGGAAATGGGATTTTTTCACAAGACGATGGCCAGGGATATACCTATACCCGATATGATTGATTCAACTCAATTGATTGGTTCGATTGATTCCACTTTGAATTGTAAGCTGGTGCTTTTTCATGGAAATTCCAATGACACCATATATCTTCAAGATTTCAAGTTGAAACCCAAACCAAATACCATCACCCGAAGGCCATGATGACCCGTTTAATTTTAATTGCTTTTCTGAGTTTGGCATTTAATGAAATGAAAGCTCAAATGCCAAACACCAATATAATCCTTTTTGAATATGAATTTGTTGACGACTCCCTTGTCATCAGAGATAAATCCATACTGTCATCAGGACATGGTTACAACAACCAACCTTCATTCGCATCTGATTGCAAAAAAGTATATTTCACCACTAACAGGGTCGATTCCTCGAATACCGATCTTTTCGTTTATAACACCCGGAAATCAAAGCACTTAAATATCACAAAGACGTCTTTAAGTGAATATTCGCCTACACAGGATATTACTGATAAAAATTCGCTCTGGTATGTGAGGGTTGAGTCCGACAAAAAACAGCAATTACGTAGATTTGATTTGAAAAAATCAATAAGTGAAAACAAATGTATGGCTTCAGATAGTGTTGGGTATTATGCCTTGTCTGATGGTTCTGATTTAGGGCTGATTATTTTGAACCGTGGATTGGAGTTCCACACATTTTCTAATAGTGATTCGAATACCAAATTGATCAGGACCAATACAGGAAGGTTCATTGATTTTGATAAATCAACCAATAGTTACTGGTTTCATGGTTTTTCTGCCGACGGAGACTACCTATTCAGATATGACAGGAATAATAAGGCAATTGTTGATTCCATCCCTGCATTACAAGGATGCAAGGATTATGGAATTGACAAAAATGGGGATATATTCGGTGGATACCATGGTGAGCTATATAGATACGCCTCCACATCGGATATCAAATGGATTAAAATATCGAATTTGAAACCATTTTGTGGAGATTTCTACCGATTGTCTTTCTGCGAATGTGGTAACCACTTTTGTGTTGTAACCTTTGAAGGAAAAAAACCTTAATGCGGGCCCTTGTTGTTGGATATGGTTTTGCCGGAGCAAGCATTTCACATTTTTTGAGGTTACATGATGTTGATGTTTCAGTTGTAAATCATGCCGATTTCGATGTGCGAAGCAGCACAAATGTTTCGGCGGGAATCATTGTTCCATTATCAGGTCGCAGAAAAGTTCCGGTCTTTTCAGCCGAGAAAACCGTATCATTCGCATGGAACCATTATTTGGAAATACAAAGGTTAACTTCTCTTAATATCGTGTCCGAAAAAAAAATCATTGAGATCATTCACGACTTCCGAGAATACAATGATTGGTATGGAAAATCATCTGATAAAAATATTGGGGACTGGTTCTCAATAGAGAAAATGGAAATAAATCCTTTCATAAATTCCAATGGAAATGGTTTCATATTGTATAATAATGCCGGATGCATATCACCTACCAATCTATTGAATGCTTATAGGCACCTCAATAACACTATTGAATTTCATGATTTGCAGTTTAATTATCAATTTCTTGACATTTCAAATGGGCTTGTACGATTTGGTAACGATAAATATGATTTAGTGGTTTTTGCGGAGGGACATAGATGCGTAAACAACCCATATTGGTCCTATTTACCGTTTATGCCTGTAAAAGGTGAAATCATGGATTTCCATGCGCCTGAACTGGGATTGGATTACATCATAAATGGAGATTTATATGTTATTCCGATTGGTGATGGTTTTTACAGGGCCGGAGCCACCTATTCGTGGTCCAATATTGATGAAATT
>JBEAXM010000216.1:0-3572 GCA_041159805.1 Bacteroidota bacterium | reverse complement strand
ACTTGAATTTCATCGCTCTCGATTGGCAGCAAAACATCTACAAGAAAGAGAAGAGCCAGGCAGCTGAGGCCAGCAACTCCACGGTGTATTACAAATATCCCGATGAGGAGGCTGATTATCTCTCTGAGACCTCGGATGAAACCCTTGATCTACAGACCAAGATTCAATGGGTTTCTTTCAAGCAGCAGTACTTCAACACCACACTGATTGCCAAGAATGGTTTTGAGAAACCAACAAAGTTGTCGGTGTTGCATTATGAAGATTTTGATTCATTGGCCAAGTTCATGAAGGCCGGAATCACTTTGCCATTCAGTCATAAGTCGCAGGAGAATTTCGACATGACCTTTTATTTCGGACCCAATCATTACCAGACCTTGAAGTCGTACGAGTTGGGAATGGAAAAGCTGGTGCCACTGGGTTGGGGGATTTTCGGATGGGTGAATAAGTTCATCGTGATACCGATTTTCAATTTCCTCAATGCGTTCAACCTGAATTATGGTATCATCATTCTCATTTTGACAATTGCTATTAAGGTCATGCTTTTGCCACTCACTTACAAGGCATTCCTTTCCACTGCAAAAATGAAGGTGTTGAAACCGGAGATGGAGGAGATTCAGGCCAAGCACAAGGATGACCCCATGAAGTCTCAACAGGAGCTGTTGGCAATGTACCGCAAGGCAGGAGTGAATCCATTAGGTGGGTGTTTGCCCATGCTGCTGCAGATGCCCATTTTGATTGCCATGTTCCGGTTCTTCCCTGCCTCCATCGAGCTGCGACAGGAATCATTCCTTTGGGCTGATGATTTATCCACTTATGATTCCATTTTGGATTTGCCATTCACCATCCCTTTTTATGGCGACCATGTGAGCTTGTTCACCATCCTGATGACGGCTTCCACGATTCTGTATACGCACATGAACATGCAGCTCACTGCCCAAAATGCGCAGATGAAATGGATCATGTACCTCATGCCGATCATGTTCCTTGGCATATTCAATAACTTCTCCTCTGGACTTAGCTATTATTATTTCCTGGCCAACGTCATATCTTTCGGACAACAGTATCTGTTCAAATTGGCGGTGAACGAAAAAGCGATTCATGCCAAGATCCAGGAAAACAAGAAGCGACCCCAAGCGCAAACCAAGTCAAAGTTCCAGCAACGATTGGAGCAGATGGCAAAGGATCGGGGAATGAAACCTCCCAAGCGATAATACCCATGCGCACTTCCTGTTGTTTGGTCTTTTGCATGTTTGCGATGTCTTTTTTCGCATGTAAGTCGAGCCAGCAAACCCCTGTTAAACCTATTTACAAGGAGGACGCTTTGTATCCCGGTGCAGAGTCAGATTCGCTCGTTGCCTACCTGGAGCGTACGCGATGCTTCGGCATTTGTCCGGTTTATTCCATCAGCATCTACAGGTCGGGTTGCGTGGTTTATGAAGGCAATGAGCATGTGAAGCCACTCGGTAATTATTTCACTTTTTTGAGCCGTAACGATTTGGTATCGATCGGAGAGAAGGCGGATCAGTTGGGGTTCTTCAATTTGAGTGATGAGTATCGCAATCCATATCTTACCGATTTCCCCACCGTTCATGTAGAGGTTCGTTACAATGGAAAGAGGAAGCGTGTGTTGCATTATGATGCTGAGCCGCCTCGTAACTTGGTGGAGATGGAGGATTACATCGATAAGCTATTCAATGAGCAAACACGGTGGGTTGCTTTTCCAGTACAGAACTACAAGGATTGACCTATATCAGGTTTCGGGTAAAAGCCGTTGCCTATCTTTCGCTAAATCACGAAATTCGCTAAATCAAATCGAATCATCATGGAAACTATGGATATCCCTAAATCGCATGCCAAAGGACTGGAAACCAGTGATTTTCTTCCTCTCAATGGCACCGATCATATTGAATTTTACGTGGGTAACGCCAAGCAGTCGGCTTACTTTTACCAACTGGCTTTCGGTTTTGAGTTGGTGGCTTACTGTGGTCCCGAAACCGGGGTGAAAGATCGTGCCTCCTATGTGTTGCAGCAAAACAAGATTCGTTTTGTGCTGACCACCCCCATGCACCCGGGTTCTGAAATCAACGACCATATTGCCAAGCATGGCGACGGTGTGAAGGTTTTGGCATTGTGGGTAGATGATGCTGAGAAGTCTTGGAAGGAGACTACATCGCGCGGCGCAAAAAGTCATTCGGCTCCGCATACATTGACGGACGAGCATGGTGAGGTGAAGATGGCCTCCATCCATACTTATGGAGATACCATCCACACATTCGTTGAGCGCACCAACTACAAGGGCATATTTCTTCCCGGTTATGTGCCTATGAAGAGTCGTGTGCAATCCACTTCCGTGGGATTGCAAGTGGTTGACCATTGTGTTGGCAATGTGGAACTGGGCAAGATGAACGAGTGGGTGCGCTTTTATGAGGATGTGATGGGATTCAAAACCATCATCACGTTCGATGATCAGGACATCTCCACAGAATATTCGGCTTTGATGAGTAAAGTGGTTGCCAATGGAAACGGATATGTGAAATTCCCTATCAACGAGCCGGCTGAAGGAAAGAAGAAATCACAGATTGATGAATACCTCGAGTTTTATCATGGTGCCGGTGTTCAGCATATCGCTGTGTTAACACATGACATCATCGAAACCGTTACCGAACTTCATAAGCGTGGTGTTGACTTTCTTACCGTGCCCACCACATATTACGATACCCTTCAGGAGCGCGTAGGTAAGATTGATGAGGACATCGAGTCATTGAAAAAGCTGGGTATACTGGTGGATCGCGATGATGAGGGATATTTGTTGCAAATCTTTACCAAGCCAGTGGAAGACCGTCCAACGGTGTTTTATGAAATCATTCAGCGCAAGGGTGCCAAGTCGTTCGGGAAAGGAAATTTCAAAGCGTTGTTCGAAGCCATCGAGCGCGAGCAGGGCAGGAGAGGGAATTTGTAATCATCCGAATCCAATTTATGAAAAAAGGGAGACCGTTGATGGCCTCCCTTTTCTTTTGAGGATTGAATCGTGTTACTTCACAATTACCATCTGCTTGGAGTCGATGTTTACACCATCCACAAACAGCGAGTAGCTGTAGGTGCCCGAGGCAAGTGAACCGGCATCAAGCATCAGGTGCGTGTCTTTGCAGTTTAGCGGAACGGCTTTGATGGCACGGCCTGTGGCATGATCGGTAATGAGGATGCTGGCGCTTTTGCAGTTGGCCGGAATGCTGAACGGAATGATGGTTGAGTTGTCGGCAGGGTTGGGGATGTTTTGTCCGAGCAATATTTCATCACGACCGTCGGTTACACCAATTTTAATGGCTCCCGTGTTGTTCTTTTCTGCTTCCAATATTTGTAGTCTTTCCTTCAAATCTTGATTTTCCTTTGAAAGTTCTTGGATGGCTTTCACCATAGGAACTACAAAATCCGAGTAACGCAAACCGTAGAGGTTGCCTTCTAGCTGTGGTTTATCCACACCTGAGAAATCATAACCAATTTCCTTGGCTGCTGTTTCCACTTCTTGAGCAATGAATCCGCTGTAGCGGATGGCTTCTTGGGAGGTGACATCT
>JBEAXM010000209.1:0-4636 GCA_041159805.1 Bacteroidota bacterium | reverse complement strand
GGGCAGGAGGCCATCTCGGTAGGTACCGCTCTCGCGATGGATGCTGATGAGTACATTCTGCCAATGCACCGTAATCTGGGAGTATTCACGGTACGTGAGATCCCTCTGCACCGATTGTTTTCTCAATTCCAAGGCAAGCCAGGCGGTTTTACCAAAAGCCGTGACCGCTCCTTTCATTTCGGAACCCAGGATTATCATATTATCGGAATGATTTCCCATCTAGGTCCACAGATGGGTGTTGCCGATGGCATCGCATTGGCTAACAAACTTAAGTCAAACTCCAAAATCACTGCAGTATTCACAGGCGACGGTGGCGCCAGTGAGGGCGACTTTCATGAAAGCATAAATGTCGCTTCGGTTTGGGATTTACCTGTCATTTTTATCGTGGAAAACAATGGCTACGGGTTGTCCACTCCATCAAATGAGCAATTCCGCTGCAAGCAGTTTGTGGATAAGGCGATCGGATATGGCATGGAGGGAGTGCAAGTTGACGGAAACAATGTATTGGAAGTTTATCATGCTGTTCAATCCATTCGCCAACAAATGCAGCATGATTCCCGCCCCATTTTACTCGAATGCTTGACTTTCCGCATGCGTGGTCACGAGGAAGCCTCCGGCACCAAGTATGTACCACAGGAGTTGTTTGACCAATGGGGTAAGAAGGATCCTGTAATCAATTATGAGAAATTCCTATTGGACCAACAGGTGCTTACGAATGACATGATTGCTCAGATTCGCGATTCCATCAAGCAAGAGATCGATAACGGACTCGAAATAGCTTTCGCCGAAAGCGAGCCAAAGCCCGATACCGAATTGGAGCTACTTGACATGTATGCCAAGCACGACTTTACCCGTTTCACCCCCGTTTCCTCCAACACCACTGATAAGCGTTATTTGGATGCAATTACCGATGCAATGCGTGAGTCCATGCGAAAGCATCCGAATTTGGTCATCATGGGACAGGATGTTGCTGAGTATGGAGGTGTTTTCAAAGCCACTCTTGGCTTTGTTGACGAATTCGGTAAAAGCCGTGTAAGAAACACCCCTTTGTGTGAAAGTGCCATCATAGGCGCCGGACTCGGAATGTCCATCAATGGAATGAAATCCATCGTAGAGATGCAGTTCGCGGACTTTGTCACTTGTGGATTCAATCAAATCGTAAATAACCTTGCTAAAACCCATTATCGCTGGGGACAGCATGCTGATGTGGTGGTGCGAATGCCTACCGGTGCTGCCGTTGGTGCAGGTCCTTTTCACTCGCAATCCAATGAGGCCTGGTTCTTTCATGTGCCAGGATTGAAAATCGTTTATCCCGCATTTCCGGATGATGCCAAAGGCCTATTGAATGAAGCCATCAACGACCCTAATCCAGTCATGTATTTTGAGCACAAGGCACTTTACAGAAGTGTAACAGGTCCGGTGCCTGATGACTATTACACAACTGAGATCGGCAAGGCGCGCTTGGTCAGAGAGGGAAATGCTATCACCATCGTTTCCTATGGCTTGGGAGTGCATTGGGCAATGGAACTTCTGAATGCTGATGCTTCCATTTCTGCCGACTTGATTGATCTTCGAACACTGCTGCCGTGGGATCGTGATGCCGTGATAAGCAGTGTGAAAAAAACCGGCAAGGTCATCATCTTGCATGAAGATACAGTCACTGGTGGGATAGGTGCTGAGATAGCCGCAGTAATAACTGAAAACTGTTTTGAACACCTGGATGCTCCTGTTGTGAGGTCTGCAAGTCTGGATACTGCCGTTCCAATGTCAACCTCTTTGGAATGGAATTTTTTACCAAAGGATCGATTCAAGAGCCAGTTCATGAAGTTGCTTCAGTACTGATCAATCCTGCTTGCCGATTTCAAAAATCTCTTTCAAGCGCTTCAGTTCAGCCGTATTTTCAGGGGAATGTACTGACCTTGCAATCGTGTTCTTTTCTTGCTCTGTCAAGTGCCATGATAACGCCACTTTTTCATCCATGAGTGGGACCTCGAGACTTACATAGTCGAATTTGCAATCAAGGAATTCAGCTATATGTTGTAGTTGCTCGTCCTGGGAATAGTCTTGCATGAGCAGGAAATTCCCTGAAAGGTTTTGTAATGGTGACAATATCCTCGCCAAGATGCTTTGATTGTTTTTGTTTTCAAGGTTTGCTTCCTTGTGGTTGTCGCGGATTTGTATGAATACAACCCCACCCGTGTTCTTTGAAATCCAATCACGGAATACATATAGGAATCTGGTTGCATTCCTAATCCCATAATTGTCACGAATGCCAGCATCCATTATACTGATTGCCGGTTCGGTAGGCAATGCCACCGCAGGCATGATGTAAGGGAAAGTTGCATTGGCTCTTAAAAGGTCTGAGAAGCGGGTCTCCTCAGGGTGTTTCCCTTCGAAAAATCTTGTGTATTCAATCCCATCAGGTAGCGGTTGGTGTCCGGTTTGAGCATTGGACGGTCTGGTGATCATGTATGATATGCCGACTGGGGAAACATACAATGAACGACCATCATTGATGATGGTTGGATTCATAATGACCATAGGGATAAGGCCTTCCATTTCCGGCTTTTTGAAATAGGAAATTGGTCGGTCGAAAACACCATCAATGTTGCGATTTAATTTGCGCTCAAACGCATAACCACGGTCTTTGAAGTAGCTGTTTCCTTTATACTCCTCCCTTTGTATGTTCAGGAACAAGTCACTTACGATCATACTGAAAGTTGTTGCATTCAGAATGTCTTTGGAAATGTTGTCGGCATGTTTCGGTAATTCAATGGCTACCGAGTCAAGTTTCAATGAACGGTAGTAGCAGGCCGCAATCATGCCTCCTGAACTGCCAGTGATCAAACGAGTTTGATTGAACATCATTCCATTTGTAACGCTGTCGGCTGCTTGAAGGGAAAGGAAGGTGAACAAGGAGGATCGCAAACCGCCACCGCTTACGGATATGATTGCCAGCTTGGGTTTCTCAACACCATTTGATTTTTGATCCAGTTTCCATTTTTCAAGTATTTGGATGGTACTGGAAATGTCTGCGTTTACAATGGAGTCATTTGTGTACTCCTGCATTTGATTGATGGAGTAGTTCTTCTTTGAGCCATTGTAATCGAGGCCATAGATATGGCTTTCCGGGTTGAAGATATCCAATCCTGAAAGGAAGTTGATGATGAGGAATCCCGCCACCACAGCTGTCGTTGCCCATGCTTTCATCCAAAATCGTATCACTCCGGAGATCATCATGACCATCGAGAATAACATCAACAAACTTGCTGCCGCCGGAATCTGGAAAGCTTCATAATCCCTGAATAAACCAAGCAGTATGAACAGGCCTATGGTCAAAAGCTCGAGGAAGGCGGCGTTCATATGGTTCTGCCTGAAAACCGAATGAAGCATGTAGGTCTTGTAGTGCGAAGTGTTTCGTACCAGTCGGATCTTGAATGGTGAGGCGAGGTAGGTCAAGACCTTCCAGTGTTTTTCACTTGCTTCGCTTATTCTTGTTCTTCCGGGAATCAGTTCTGCATCCAATGCCGCCTCATACAATTCATCCAAATGCTCATGGTCGCTATGACGTACTCCAAACAGCTTGTGAATATCCTTGTTGGTCAAAAGGAAATATTTCAACACAAGTTGAATGATTAAAAACACTCCCGCTAGAAATGCAAAAACTTCAAAAAGCACCTCGCCGGTTCCGGCTAATTGCTGATTAAACTGAAACTTAAAAACCTCAATTGAGTAAATGATCAGGAAGAGCAATGGGAAAATGAAATTGTTGATTGTATACTTCTGAAAAGGTTTCGCCATGCTTGCAAGGAAAGGGAATCGGAAGCTGTTGAGTATGTAGCTTGAGATGTTGAAGGTCATGATGAACATGCCACAGCATATGCCCGTGATGAAAAATGAAAGGCCGTTCACTTCGCCAAGGTATTCGGGGTCCAGGAAAAGATATGGTATGCCGAATCTTCTTGAAATGCCTTGTGTGACAAAACCGATCAACATGATCCAAAGCACCATCATGAGATGGTTCTTCTTCACATGCATGATTGCAAGTTGTACAGGAAATGAAAAGTAGATTCGATTGATCAGTGCTCGCATCTTGATTTTGTTCGCATAGGCGACTATGCGTTACTAATGTCTATTTGTTGATTGAACCTTCTACCAATTCGAGCACTTCTAGTTCAATTCGTTTGGCTTCATCCTCGATTTCCACGCCTCTTTTGATGATGTCTGCTGTAAAGTTCTTGTCGTCGTAGGAGGTGCAATTGATTTTAACATTCATGAATGCACCTGAAACTGCAACCCTGGCACACATGGCTCCAACACCCGCGTCGGTTATGGAATTTGGATTTCCCGTTTCAGCCATTGATTTTGTAAGTCTAACCGCTTCCAATGACAATTCCATCACTTTGAAAGGCACCTCGATTGCATATTTGGTTGCTGCCTGAATGGTCTGCTTTCTGATCTTCTTTTCCTCATCGTTATCCTTAGGCAGTTGGAAGGCCGCCATGATTGCATTGAATGAATTTGTGTCTTCATCGACCAAATTCAGTAATTGCTTCCTGATGCGTTGTGCGTCCTGTGCCGAATGGCTGAATTCCATCCATCTTTCTTCCCATCCTTTTTTCGAAGAGCTCAAGTT
>JBEAXM010000126.1:0-10002 GCA_041159805.1 Bacteroidota bacterium | reverse complement strand
GCTGCATTACCATTGGTGGCTCCGTTATAGGGGTCGCATATGGAATACACCAGTGAATCGCCATCTGCATCGGTGGCGGAGTGGTCAAAAACAAACGGGTAGCCGTTACAGATGAAAGCGGGTGGCAGGGCGTTGAATTCAGGGTTGCTGTTGATAGGAGCGCTGCCGGGTATGGTTGCGTAAAAGGTGGCGCCTGTGCTCAATGGGCTCACCAGGTTCTGGATGGTTCCATTGCGGCAACAACGCTGATAGGCGAGTTGGTATCCGCCGGGTATGGGTGGCAAGGTCACAATAGTGTAGTAGTTGGCCACACGCACACAGATGTTGGTGGGGGGCTGCATGCAAGCGGAATTGATGATGGAGGGAACCGTGGCGGAGTCGTTCGGGCTCATTGGTACCTCCATGATCAGATTGTTGTTCGAATCCCAAATCCCCACATAGGCGGGATCGTCGAACGGCGGCACTCCGTTGAAGCAATCGCGGTAAACCGTTAGGCGAATTTCGTATTGGTTGTTGCCCAGATAGGTGTAATAGAGTTCGCCACCAACGATGTGTGTGGCAAACGACTCCATAGTTGACAGAAGGACGAGTAATGCGATGAAAAACCTTTTCATTTAATTGTTTATTGCACAGACATTGTCAAATCCAATAAAGTGTGTTTAGAAATCCACCTTTACATAGATCAGTGAACACACTTAAATGTTCTTTTTTGGTGATGGAGGTTAATTAAACATCCAAATGGTTTAAAATCAACAGAATCTTGGCGAACGGCTTCTTAGGGGGTGCGAATGTATCAAATCCTTTGGAAAACCAAGATCAATCATAAGTAACTGAAAAACAATATTATGTGAGGCAATTAAGCTTTTAGTGCGCTCTTGTTCAAACATTTCTGTGTTACCAGTTGTCAATTCATTCTCTTTTTCCTAATTTTGCGACCCCGATAATAAACTGAATCAAGTGGATACTTTGAGCTACAAAACGGTATCGGCCAACGCCAAAACCGTAAACAAGAATTGGATTGTAATTGATGCTGAGAATCAAGTTCTTGGCCGCATCGCCTCGCGCATAGCGTTCATGCTTCGCGGCAAGCACAAAACGAATTTCACCCCTCACGTGGATTGTGGTGACAACATCATCGTCATCAATGCGGAGAAGGTTCGTTTGACTGGAAGCAAGTGGACTGAGAAGGAGTACATCCGTTACACAGGTTATCCAGGAGGTCAGCGTTTCACCTCTCCTGAGGAGTTATTGCGCAAGCATCCCACCCGCTTGATCGAAAAGGCCGTTTACGGTATGATTCCCAAGAACAAGTTGGGTAATGCCATAAAGGGTAATCTTCACATTTATGTTGGTTCCGAGCATCCTCATGCTGCCCAGCAACCAACCAAAGTCACCATTTAATCACATTCATTTATAATAAAGCATGCAAGCAACGCACAAAATTGGAAGAAGGAAAACCGCAGTGGCCAGGGTATATATCCAGCCCGGAAACGGTGATGTCACCGTAAACGGTCGCGATTACAAGGCATATTTCCCCACCATGCCACTTCAGTATATCGTCAACCAGGCATTTGAAGTTACCGGCAACCTCGGTAAGTATGATGTTAAGGTGAATGTTGAAGGTGGAGGAATCACCGGACAAGCCCAGGCGATTCGCTTGGCCATTTCCCGTGCTTTGGTACAACTCAACGAGGAGTCAAAGCCCTCTTTGAAATCACACAGTCTGCTTACCCGCGACCCACGTATGGTTGAGCGTAAGAAGCCAGGTCAGAAGAAGGCACGTAAGCGCTTCCAGTTCAGTAAGCGTTAATCCAGATTATCAAATCATAAAAACTCAAAACAAAACATACCCCCATTCATGTCATCCGTTTCCCAGCAGCAATTACTCGACGCCGGTGTTCACTTCGGTCATCTTAAAAGAAAGTGGAACCCCAAGATGGCTCCCTACATTTTCATGGAGCGCAATGGTATCCACATCATTGATCTGAACAAGACCGCATCCAAGCTTGAAGAGGCCGCATCTGCCATCAAGCAGATTGCAAAGTCGGGTAAGAAAATCCTGTTCGTTGCCACCAAGAAGCAGGCGAAGGACATTGTGACTAATGCTGCTCGCTCGGTGAACATGCCCTACATCACCGAAAGGTGGCCAGGTGGATGCTTGACCAACTTCGCCACCCAGCGTAAGTCGGTGAAGAAAATGACCGGATTCGAGAAGATGATGACCGATGGTACATTCGAGAACATCTCCAAAAAGGAAAAGCTTCAGATCACCCGTCAGAAAGCAAAAATGGAAAAGCTTTTGGGTAGCATCGCCGACTTGACCCGTCTTCCAGCGGCCTTGTTCATTGTAGATACTGTTAAGGAGCACATCGCTGTAAGCGAAGCCCGCAAGCTGAATATCCCAACACTCGCCATTTGCGACACCAATACCGATCCCACCCTTATCGATTTCCCGATTCCTGCAAATGACGATGCCACCAAATCCATTTCGTTGATCATGGATGTTATGGTGAAAGCCATTGAGGAAGGTTTGGCTGAGCGCAAGACTGACAAGGAAAGCGATCGTGAGCGTGAAGCTGCAGCTGAAGAAGAGGCATCCGACCGTGGCGACGAGGTTGTGGCATCAGCTCCTGCTGAAGAAGAAGAAGGGGATTCCACCTCTACCACTGCCAAGAAGCCAGCGGCAGGTAAAGGTCGTCCACGCAAGCCCACCACGAAGTAATACAGGGCTACTTAATCAAGATTTTTAACCAGTTACATTTTAATCATACATGTCAACCGTAGCTATTTCCGCAGCAGACGTAAACAAGCTCCGCGCCCAAACCGGAGCTGGAATGATGGATTGCAAAAAGGCGCTCCAAGAAGCCAATGGCGATTTCGAACAAGCAATCGACTACCTCCGTAAAAAGGGACAGAAAGTTGCCGCTAACCGTGCCGACAAGGAAGCCAAGGAGGGTTATGTCCTTGCCAAGACCAATGCCGACGCAACCAAAGGATACTTGGTTTCGCTTTCCTGTGAAACCGACTTCGTGGCCAAGAGTGCTGATTTCGTAAAGTTCGTAGAGGACCTTTTGGACACTGCTGTTGCCACCAACGCTTCCAGCATTGATGATCTGAAGTCACAAAAGATGGGTGACCTCACCGTTTCCGACAAGTTGTTTGACATCATCGGTAAGATTGGCGAGAAAATCGATATCACTGCATACGAAGTGATTGAAGCTCCCAAGGTGGTGATTTACATCCACCCAGGAAACAAGGTGGTATCCATGGTAGGTATGTCAAGCGGAACCGCTTCCTCAGATGTTGCCAAGGATGTTGCCATGCAGATTGCTGCAATGAGCCCTGTTGCTGTAGATAAGGACGATGTGGATTCACGCACTTTGGAGCGTGAAATCGAGATTGGCAAAGAGCAGGCCCGTGCTGAAGGCAAACCCGAGGAGATGCTTGAGAAAATCGCTCAAGGAAAGCTCAATAAGTTCTACAAGGAGAACACCCTCCTCAACCAGCAGTTCATCAAGGATGACAAGCTCGATATCCGTGCTTACCTCGAGAAGTCTGAAAAAGGACTTACCGTTAAGATGTTCCGCAGGGTTCAAATCGGATAATCGATCAGAACATAACAAGACGCTCCGCACACCGCGGGGCGTTTTTTTTGACTTTTACCTGGACCGAGGAATCAAAACACTAGGTTTTCATAATTTGGTAACTTTGTCTGCAACACCCAACCAATCTCGGGAATGAAATATAAAAGAATCCTTCTAAAACTCAGTGGAGAGTCACTGATGGGCGATAAGCAGTTTGGCATCGATACCAAGGTTTTGAGCCAATATGCCCGCGAAATCAAATCCCTGATCGATAAGAAGGTCCAACTGGCTATTGTAATCGGAGGTGGTAACATCTTCCGTGGCTTGCAGGCGTCGGAGGGTGGCATGGACCGGGTTCAAGGGGATTACATGGGTATGCTGGCCACTGTGATCAACAGCATGGCGCTCCAATCCTCTTTGGAATCATTGGGCATACAAACGCGTTTGCAATCTGCCATCAAGATGGAGGCCATCTGTGAGCCATTCATTCGCCGCAGGGCTGTTCGTCACCTTGAGAAAGGACGTGTGGTCATTTTTGGAGCAGGCACGGGTAATCCGTATTTCACCACCGATACCGCTGCATCGCTGCGCGCAATCGAAATTGAGGCCGATGTGATTTTGAAGGGTACGCGTGTGGATGGTGTCTATACTGCCGATCCAGAAAAAGATAAGAAGGCGAAGCGATTTGATGTGATTTCATTTGATGAGGTGTTCCAGCGCGACCTGAAGGTGATGGACATGACAGCATTCACATTGTGCCAAGAGAACAATCTCCCCATCATCGTATTCGACATGAACCGCAAAGGAAATCTGCTCAAGCTGGTTTCCGGTCAACAGGTCGGCACTTTGGTAACCAACAGCGCTACCAAGGCAAAACGCAAGAAGTAATAACCCAAACCATCGATCAAACAATCATTCATTCAAAAGCATCCAGCCATGACTGAAGAAATCAAGAAAATACAGAACGAAGCACAATCCATGATGGAAAAGGCGATTTCGCATTTGGAGTCGGAGCTCGCCAAAATCCGTGCCGGCAAGGCAAACCCCGCCATGTTGGAGGGTATTCATGTTGACTACTATGGCTCCAGCACGCCTCTTAGTCAAGTGGCGAATGTGAATACTCCTGATGCCCGTTCCATTGTGATTCAACCATGGGAGAAAAGCATGCTTACTCCGATTGAGAAAGCCATACAGGCGGCCAATCTTGGCTTCAACCCGCAAAACGATGGTCTGCTGATACGGATCATTGTGCCTCCATTGACTGAGGATAGAAGGAAGGAATTGGTGAAGCGCGCCAAAGCGGAGGGCGAACATGCCAAAGTGACCATACGAAACCTTCGTAGGGATGCCATAGAAAATGTGAAGAAGGAGGTCAAAAAAGGCCTTCCAGAGGATGTTCAGAAAGACACGGAGACCAAGATACAGCAGTTGACGGATAATCATATCGCCAAGGTCGACAAGCATCTTGACACCAAGGAGAAGGAGATCATGACGGTTTAATTACGACCAGTCAATTTTTGTTCCAGGCAACAACCAATAACTCCTTTTTTTCGGGGTGTAGCGCAGTCCGGTTAGCGCGCGTCGTTCGGGACGACGAGCCCGGCGGTTCGAATCCTCTCACCCCGACGGGATGTTTAGGTGACAGATGGGTCTTTACAAACTCTTTTTCATTCACTATATTTGTATGAAAGTTGATTATAAATCGGTTTCAAGCAATCTTTCAAACGCTCGATGATTTTTTGTTGATCCAGCATTCACGCCAAAACATTGGCATCCGACCCCTTGTGTTCCATAACAAATTCCTATGACTGACGAGTTGACCCCCCAAGACCTTCCTAATAAGGAGGAGTCCTTGGGCGACAGCATTGATGCTGTTCACCAAAGCAATGATTCCTTGACAGAGCCGAATGATTCTGTAGCGGATGATTCCAATCAAATCACGGAAGCCGAACCACTTCCTGCAACCGAGGAGCAATTCCTTGAAACCGTATCTGCATCTGATGATGTTGCTGCGGCCGAAACATCGGAGCCCGAAGAGGATTTGTCTTCTTTGACTCGCGATCAGTTGGTGGAACGGTTGGAACAATATGCTGCAGAGTCCGATGTTCCCCGATTCAAGGCGCGCATACAATCCATACGCGATTTGCTCTCGCAGATCATTGCCCAAGAGAAGCAGTCGGCCTTGGATAAATTCCTGGAGGAGGGTGGTAACCGCGATGATTTCAAGCCGGTACCGGATCCGTTGGAGGAACGCTTCAACAAGGCGCTTCGTAAGTTCAATAAGCGCAGATTGGAGTTTCAGGAACAACAGGAGAAGCAACGAAAGGCGAGTTTGGATGAGAAGCGCGAGATACTTGGTTTGTTCAAGGATTTGATCCAGAACGAAGAGAACATGAATAAGGCCTTTGAGCGTTTTCATGAGCTCCAGGCACGATGGCGCGCAGCCGGCCCCGTGCCTTCTGCTGATGCCAAAGACCTTCAGCTCACTTACAAGTTTTTCATTGATAAATTTTACGATTTCATAAAGATCAACCGCGAGCTACAGGATCTCGATCAGCGACGTAACATGGAGATGAAGCTCTCCATTTGCGAACAGGCCGAGGAGTTGATGCTGGAGCCGTCGATCAATACCGCTTTTCGAAAACTTCAAACGCTGCAAGACAAATGGCGTGAAACCGGTCCTGTGCCAAGAGACAAAAAGGATGAGGTTTGGGATCGCTTCAAAGGAGCTTGTGACAAGATTTTTGACAGGCGACGCGAGCATGAGAAGCAGTTTGATGAATTGCGAAAGGCAAACCTGGATGCCAAAACCCAGCTTTGCGAGCAAGTGGAGGCCCTCAATCCTGCTGCTGAAGGGAAGCATAAGGAGTGGCAGGATGTGACTGCGAAGCTCCTGGAATTGCAAGCCCAATGGAGAAAGATCGGACACGCCGGAAAGGAACACAACGATACTGTTTGGGGCCGCTTCAGATCTGCATGTGATGCCCTGTTCAAGTTGAAAAACGATTACTATCAAAAACGTAAGCAGGAGTATGCCGCGAACCTTCAGCTCAAAACCGAGTTGTGCATACAGGCGGAGGCATTGAGGGAAAACACCGATTGGAAAGCCACCAGCGAGGAGTTGAAGCGCTTGCAGGAGGAGTGGAAGAAGATCGGTTTTGCCGGTGATCGGCAGTCAGAGAAGATATGGAAGCGTTTCCGTGCAGCATGTGATGCGTTTTTTGCAAACAAGACAGAGCACTTCAATAACCGTGATAAGGATAACGATGAGAATCTGCAGAAGAAAAATGAGCTCATCACACGTATTGAGCAATATGTACCTGGCGACGACCATCGTGCCGCATTCGAAGAACTGAAGGCCTTCCAGCGTGAGTGGAATGCCATCGGGTTGGTTCCCATCAAGAAGAAGGATGACGTAAATGGTCGCTTCAAGCAAGCCATAGATGCTCAGTTTGCCAAGCTAAAATCATCGGACCGCCCTCGGGGCAGCTACCAGCCACGCAGCGAATCGTATCAACGGACCACAGGGACTGATGCGAAGGGTGGTGATCCTGAACGTCGTTCCTTGCTGAATCGTATCTCTGAATTGAAGAACGATGTTCAAATATGGGAGAACAACATCGGTTTCTTTGCGAAATCAAAAACAGCCGACAAATTGAAATCCGAGTTTGAATCGAAAATCAGTCAGGCCAAAAAGGAAATTGATGTATTGATGGGGAAGTTGAAAGGACCTGAACCCGCCCCCAAACCGACCACCGATAGTGAATCATCGTCGGGTAGTCCAGAATAATGCTGAAAAACAACAACATACAAAGGCCTTCGTTCACGAGGGCCTTTTTCGTTAACATTTATTTAATGTTTATGAATTGTTGAGTTAATACAATCTTAAGTTTTTTGCGCATATAAATTAAGATAAAATGAAAAACATCCAATGGTTTGCCGCACTGTTATCGCTCTTAATTGTGCCGTCAGTTGCATTCTCTCAAAGTACATCCACCGACTCACTTCAAAAGGAAATCGGCCAGATAAAAAAGGAGGTATCAGCTTTAAAGCGAATAAAGTTTTCTGGCTACATACAACCGCAATTTCAAATTGCTGATTCTGCCGGCGCTGCATCCGTTGCAGGAGGAAATTTCGCGGCAGGCCTGAATAACCGTTTCATGATTCGCCGCGGTAGGTTCAAGGCGGTTTATACTTCAGTAGAAAACTCAAAAGGCATAGCAACCTCACAGTATGGATTGCAAATTGATGTTACTGAACGTGGAATGACCATAAAGGAAGGGTTTGCCAAATTGACGGATCCATGGAAAGGATTTGCATCGGTAACCATGGGGATGTTTACGAACCCATTTGGATTTGAGGTGGGATACTCGTCGGCTTCGCGTGAAACACCCGAATTCGGTAGGATGTCGCAGACCCTTTTTCCAAATGAAATGGAGGTGGGTGCGATGTTGACATTGCAAGGCCCGAAGAAATCAAAGTGGAATAAATACCGTTTTGACGCCGCATTGGTAAATGGCAATAATGCCCCTGGATATGGTGTTGATGTTTCGGACTTCGATAGCAAGAAGGATCTCATCACCAGACTTTCAACCGAACAAACCTTCAAAGACGGCAAGTTTGGCTTTGGTGCAGGTGTGTCGTATTACTCCGGTGGTTTTCGCATAGACTCCGTAAATGTTTACAAGATGGGCAGTTCCGAAACGGGCACCAGTGGTTTTATTTTGGATTCAAAAGCAGTTGATAACGGCACCGTTTCCATTGCCGATAGGGGTTTCACAACCCGTAATTATATGGGAGCCGATTTGCGTTTCACCTACAAGTGGCGTGCTGGATCCACCACCCTGCGTGGGGAGTACATCACAGGAGAGCAACCCGGTTCATCAACTTCATCCCGCAGCCCCAACGACAAAACTCCTATCTCTAAGGATATTTTCAACCGTGAATTCGCAGGGGGATATTTCTATCTGATTCACGCATTGAACAAGTTGCCAATTGAATTGGTGGCCAAATATGACTTCTACGATCCAAATACCGCTGTTGGTGGTGATGATATCGGAAAGGTGCCCGGCACGTCTTCAAAAGCAACCAACGAGGCGGACTTGATGTATACCACACTTGGATTCGGTGTCAACTGGAACTATGACCAAAATATCCGGTTGATGGCCTACTACGACATGGTAACCAATGAAACCAGTTCGAGTTTATCGGGATGGACAGCTGATAAAAAAGACAACATTTTCACCATGCGTATGCAGGTGAAGTTTTAAGGGATTCAGTCTTTGTTAACTGAAATGGACAACTCCTTGAGTTGTTCATCGCTGATGCTGGAAGGAGAGTCGATCATGACATCCCTTCCAGCATTGTTTTTCGGGAAGGCGATGTAATCGCGTATGGATTCGGATCCACCGAACAAGGAGCACAAACGATCGAAGCCGAAGGCAATACCACCGTGTGGTGGTGCACCATACTCAAAGGCATTCATCAGGAATCCGAATTGTTTTTGTGCCTCCTCTTGCGAAAATCCAAGCAAAGAGAACATACGTGCCTGTATCTCCTTGTTGTGGATCCTGATGGAGCCACCTCCAACCTCAACTCCATTGACGACCATGTCGTAGGCATTGGCGCGGACTTTACCTGGATCGGTATCCAGTAAATGAATGTCGTCGGGAAGTGCACTGGTGAAGGGATGGTGCATGGCATGCCAACGTCCGCTTTCCTCGTCTTTCTCCAACAATGGGAAGTCAAGCACCCAAGCGCAACGGAAAACATTTTTATCCCTTAGCCCCAATCGCTCACCCATTTCAAGGCGAAGCTCCGACATCGCTTTACGTGTTCGAGATGCTGATCCTGCCAACACCAAAATCAGATCACCTGGCTTGCTGCCACATGCATCCGACCATTTAATGAGTTCATCGGGTCCGAAGAATTTATCTACGGATGATTTGATGGTGCCGTCGGTGTTATGTTTGGCGTATATCAACCCCGACATTCCGATTTGTGGTCGCTTTACCCATTCGGTCAGTTCGTCGAGTTGCTTTCTTGTGTATTCGGATTGGCCGTTGACATTGATGGCAACCACCAGTTCCGCATCATCAAAAACCTTGAACCCTTTTCCTCTCACCACTTCCGTCAGTTCACACAGTTTCATTTCGAATCGTAAGTCGGGCTTGTCGTTGCCATAATACTTCATCGCATCCGCGTAAGAGATTCGCTCCAACACAGGGATATCGATTCCTCGAATGGTTTTAAACAAGTGCCTGACCAGTCCTTCAAACATGTTCAAGATGTCCTCGCGCTCCACAAAACTCATCTCACAGTCGATCTGGGTGAACTCAGGTTGCCTGTCGGCCCGAAGGTCCTCATCGCGGAAGCATTTCACAATCTGGAAGTACTTGTCGAAACCAGACACCATCAG
>JBEAXM010000099.1:0-4402 GCA_041159805.1 Bacteroidota bacterium | reverse complement strand
AAGAACGACTTGCTCAAATTCCGCAACTTCGGTAAGAAGTCGCTGACCGAGCTCGAAGACCTTGTTAAGAGCAAGAACTTGAACTTCGGCATGAACCTTGCCAAATACAAACTCGAAAAAGACTGATATTAACTTTACGTGTGGTGGCTTTGCCCCACACACAGAATAGAAAAGAAAATGCGTCACGGAAAGAAAATCAATCACCTCGGCAGGACTGCCAGCCACAGGGAGGCACTTTTATCGAACATGGCTTCGTCTTTGATCCTCAACAAGAGAATCAACACCACAGTAGCCAAGGCAAAGGCGCTTCGCAAATATGTGGAGCCACTCATTACCAAATCAAAGACCGACTCAACCCATTCACGTCGTATGGTGTTCAGTATGCTTCAAAACAAAGAGGCCGTTGCTGAACTGTTCCGCGATGTAGCAGGTAAGGTTGCTGAACGCCCAGGTGGGTATACCCGTATCATCAAAACCGGTAACCGTTTGGGTGATGCCGCTGAAATGTGCATGATGGAACTCGTTGACTTCAACGAATTGCTGGTGAAAGAGCCAAAAGGCGGAGCCAAGAAGGCCAAGACCACCCGTCGCGGTCGTGCAAAGAAAGCCGCTGACGCTCCAAAGTCTAGCGAATCGTCCGATACATCATCTGAAGCGGGATCAAACGAATAATCGCTTTAAAATGACTCCTATCGAAGCGGGGACCGGTGTTAAAACCTGGTCCCCGTTTTGTTTTCAACGGTTGTGGACAAATTCATGCCGGTTTTGGTCCAACGAAATCGAGTATTTACATTACTTTGCATAACCCCAAACCCATGAAATACACCCCAAAATCTCCCGCTATACTGGTCCTTCAGGACGGTACGGTCTTTTATGGCAAATCAGCAGGCAAGGTCGGAACGGCCACCGGTGAGATCTGCTTCAACACGGGCATGACCGGGTATCAGGAGGTGTTTACGGACCCTTCCTACCATGGACAACTGCTTTTGGCAACCAATGTACATATTGGTAATTACGGGATCAGGGATGAGGAGTCGGAGTCGAATTCCATCAAAATCGCTGGATTGATTTGTCGGAACTTCTCTCAACATTATTCCCGTAAGCAGGCCGACCACTCCCTCAATGATTACTTTGTGGAGCAAAATATGGTTGCCATTTGCGATATCGATACCCGTGCTTTGGTACGCCACATACGCAACAAGGGTGCCATGAATGGTATCATCAGTTCGGAGGTTTTGGACGTGGACCAATTGAAATCCATGTTGGCCAAGGTGCCCTCCATGGCAGGGCTGGAGCTCTCTTCTACAGTTTCCACCAAGGAGCCCTATCACTTTGGAGAACCCAATGCCAAGTACAGGGTTGCGGTATTGGATGAAGGGGTCAAGACCAACACCCTGCGATGTTTAGCAGACCGGAACTGTTACGTTAAGGTTTTTCCATACGACACCACCTTTGAGGAGATGAACGCATGGGAGCCGGATGGTTTTCTGGTTTCCAATGGTCCTGGCGACCCTGCAGTAATGCCCAAGGTTGTGCAGATTGTCAAGGATATCATAGCCAACGATAAGCCCGTGTTCGGTATCTGCCTCGGTCATCAGTTGATCGCTGAAGCATGTGGTATTTCCACCTTCAAGATGTTCAATGGACATCGTGGCATTAATCATCCAGTGAAAAACATGATCACCGGCCACTCGGAAGTCACCTCTCAGAACCATGGTTTCTCTATCGGTTTGAAGGATGTAGACCAATCAGATGTGGTGGAGATTACGCATGTGAACTTGAACGACCGGTCTGTAGAGGGCATCCGTGTGAAGAACAAGCAGGCGTTTTCGGTTCAATACCATCCCGAATCGGCTCCCGGGCCCGATGATTCGCGTTATTTGTTCGATGAGTTTGTTGGCTCACTCAAGGTTGGAAAATCTGCAAACGTGATAGCTTGAGCAAACCGATTAAAAATACAAAAGCCGCAATGTGAGTTGCGGCTTTTTTGTTGTCTGCTGGAATCAATCACATATGAATCACCTCTCCGTATGCTGCAGCTGCAGCTTCCATGACAGCTTCGGACATTGTTGGATGTGGGTGAACCGATTTGATGATTTCGTGACCAGTGGTTTCGAGCTTGCGAGCCACTACAATCTCGGCAATCATTTCCGTTACATTGGCACCGATCATGTGTGCGCCTAGGAATTCACCGTACTTGGCATCGAAGATCACCTTGATGAATCCGTCCTTCGCACCAGCTGCACTTGCTTTTCCAGAGGCGGAGAAGGGGAACTTACCGACCTTGATCTCATATCCTGCCTCTTTGGCCGCCTTCTCGGTGTAACCAACAGACGCGATTTCGGGATTGCAATAAGTGCATCCGGGGATGTTGTTGTAATCAAGTGGTTCGGGATGATGACCTGCTATCTTTTCGACACAGATAATTCCTTCTGCCGAAGCAACGTGGGCCAATGCCTGACCTTTGACAATATCTCCAATGGCATAAATACCAGGCATGTTGGTTTGGTAATATTCGTTCACTACCACGCGCCCTTTGTCAGTGATGACTCCAATCTCCTCCAATCCGAGGTTTTCGATGTTCGGTGTGATGCCTACTGCGGATAAAACGGCATCCGCTTCAAGCGTTACGATTTCACCCTTCTTGTTTTTCACCTGGACTTTGCATCCGGCACCCGATGTGTCCACTGACTCCACGGTCGAGGATGTCATCACATCGATACCGGCCTTTTTGAAGGATCGCTCCAATTGTTTGGATACATCCTCATCCTCCACTGGAACGATGTTGGGCATGAACTCCACGATTGTGACCTTGGTGCCCATTGAATTGTACACATAGGCGAACTCCACTCCGATAGCACCGGAGCCAACCACCACAAGCGATTTCGGTTGTGTGGGCAGGGTCATTGCCTCACGATAGCCGAACACCTTCTTACCATCCTGCTTGATGTTTGGTAGTTCGCGTGAGCGTGCGCCGGTTGCTAAGATGATATGCTTCGCTTCGTATGTGGTGATGCTGCCATCGCCGGCTTTCACTTCAACCTTGTTGTTGCCTTTGATCCGACCATGTCCGTTAATGACATCGATCTTGTTCTTTTTCATCAGGAACTGAACACCTTTGCTCATGCCATCGGCTACGCCGCGGCTTCTTTGAATCACTGCATTAAAATCATGAGAGGCACCCGTAACGTTGATTCCATAGTCGGACGCATGGTGGATGTATTCAAAAACCTGAGCACTTTTGATCAGGGCCTTTGTAGGGATGCATCCCCAATTGAGGCAAACACCACCAAGGTTTTCCCGTTCAATAACCGCGGTTTTAAGTCCAAGCTGCGATGCGCGGATCGCGGCAACATACCCTCCAGGTCCGCTTCCTATGACAATCAGATCGTAGTTCATTGATGCAATGGTTAATTTCGTGTCACGAAGATAGGCATTCCGACTTGGATGCTCAAAGACCTTGATAGCCATGAGATACACCTTTAGCATTCCACAGCCATTTGAACGTTTTGCCAAAATCTGCTTTGAGGTTTCCGGCCCCTTCAATGATGGTGTATTGGAGTTGGTGCTTCCCGCTTGGCGACCAGGCCGTTACGAAATGGGGCATTTTGCCAGGAACATACGTGGGTTCAGACCATATGATGTTGCGGGTAATCTTATGGAATTCAAAAAGATAAGCAAAGACCGGTGGGTCATTTTTCCGGCATTCGACCCAGTGGTTCGTATTGAATATGAGTATTATTCAAACCAACCGGATGCGGGAGCATGTTTCGTAGACCATGACCAACTTTATGTCAATCCAGTTCATTGCTGCTTCTTCATCCCCGGAAGGGAGAAAGAGCCCTGTGAAGTGGTGCTGGATGTACCGAAAGCTTGGAAGGTGGCCACGGGTTTGCAAAAACAATCGGATCGGGTGTTTAGCGCGAAAGACTTCGACACCCTCGTGGATAGTCCGATTATTGCATCGGCTAGTCTACAGCACGGGAGCTATGTGTTGGATGGGGTGGAGTTCAATATTTGGTTTAATGGTGATTGTGTTCCGGATTGGAGCCGCATCATTACGGATTTTGAAGCATTCACACGCGTTCAGCTTGACATGATGGAGGGGTTTCCTACTCGAGATTTTCATTTTCTCATCCAAATGCTTCCCTACCGGTTTTACCATGGTGTGGAACATCTGAACTCAACGGTTTTGGCATTGGGGCCGGGAACGGAATTGATGAAAGATGAATATTACAAGGAATTGTTGGGTGTTGCATCACACGAGTTGTTTCACTGTTGGAATGTGAAGACGATTCGTCCCAAAGAGATGATGCCATACGACTACACCAAAGAAAATTATTCGCGTAGCGGTTATGTTTACGAAGGGGTTACTACCTATTACGGAGACCTGATATTAGGT
>JBEAXM010000095.1:0-3090 GCA_041159805.1 Bacteroidota bacterium | reverse complement strand
CCTCGAAGTCGTTTACGGTTACGGGCAATTTGGTGGCATATGCCGAACTACCGGCATTCCCGGGGGCGATGAACAAATTTTCGCACAAAGGGCTCTGGGCGATTTTCCAAGCAAAGGCGTTTTCGCGACCGCCAGAACCTAATATCAGTATCCTCATATGAGTGGTGAGATGGAAGGCGCTTTAAAAAGCGTTAGTCTGAATGGCTACAATGGGATGTTCCCATGCTTCTTTTTGGGAGTGGATGCCACTTTGTTTTCAAGCATTTTGAAGGCCTTGATCAATTTGGTTCGGGTTTCTTCGGGGCGAATCACTTCATCGATAAATCCACGCTCAGCGGCCATGTAAGGGTTTGCGAACAGTTCATTGTATTCTTGTTCCTTCTCTTTCCATTTCGCGTCTGGGTTTTCGGCTTCAGCGATTTCCTTTCTGAAAATGATTTCAGCGGCTCCTTTGGCTCCCATCACGGCTATTTCTGCGGTGGGCCATGCATAGTTCATATCCGCTCCGATGTGCTTCGAGTTCATCACATCGTATGCGCCACCATAGGCCTTGCGTGTAATCACGGTGATGCGAGGAACAGTGGCCTCGCAAAATGCATACAGGAGCTTGGCACCATTGGTGATGATGGCATTCCACTCCTGATCGGTACCTGGTAGGAATCCCGGAACGTCTTCAAAGACCAACAAAGGCACATTGAAGGAGTCACAGAATCGAACAAACCGGGCGGCTTTGGTGGATGCATGGTTGTCAAGCACCCCTGCGAGAAAAGCCGGCTGGTTGGCCACCACTCCGATGCTACGGCCTCCGATTCGTGCAAATCCCACAACGATGTTTTCAGCAAAATCCTTATGCACTTCCAAGAAGCTGTTTTCATCAATCACCTCCTGAATGACTTCTCGGATGTCGTATGGTTGATTTGGATTTTCAGGGATGATAGCCGATAGTTTCGGGCGGGTCTCATCAACCAGATCATAAGTTAGGAAAGGCGGCTCGTCTTCGCAATTTGAAGGGATATAACTCAGTAATTTTTTGATGTTGTTGATACACTCAATCTCATTAGCACAGGAAAAATGGGTCACCCCCGATTTGGTCGAGTGTGTGGATGCGCCTCCAAGCTCCTCTGAAGTCACCTCCTCGTGTGTTACGGTTTTCACAACATTGGGGCCGGTAACAAACATGTAGGAGGTGTTTTCCACCATCATGATGAAATCGGTTATCGCGGGTGAATACACTGCTCCACCGGCACATGGCCCCATGATGGCGCTGATCTGGGGAACCACGCCCGAGGCCAACGTGTTGCGGTAAAAAATATCGGCATATCCTCCGAGTGATACAACACCTTCCTGAATGCGCGCTCCTCCTGAATCGTTCAGTCCGATCACAGGTGCTCCGTTTTGCATCGCCAAATCCATGATGCGGCAAATCTTTTGAGCATGCGTTTCTGATAGGGAGCCACCAAAAACGGTGAAATCCTGAGAGTATACATACACCAAGCGCCCATTGATCGTGCCGTATCCTGTTACTACTCCATCGCCTGGATAAACCTCCTTATCCAAACCGAAGTCACGGGACCGGTGCGTAACCAACATGCCAATCTCTTCGAAGGAACCTTCATCCAACAGGAAATGCAAACGCTCACGAGCGGTGAGCTTCCCTTTCTTGTGTTGCGCATCTATGCGTTTGGGGCCTCCTCCTTCATGAGCCGCCGCTATTTTTTCATCTAACTGTTTGATTTTCTGATTCATGACAAGGATTCAAATGGGAGTATTGTGTTAACAAAGAAACCAAAAAATAAGGGAATAATCCATTGTGAAACCTGTTTGGTCTACCTTTGTTGTAGGTTCATATTGGGACTTTAAGCAAAGCTTTTGGAAGTGCAAATAGATTGGTTAGGGAATACATCGGGTAAATTGCTTATTGCTGGTCCGTGCAGTGCTGAGTCATCTCAGCAGATGTTGCAAACAGCTCAAGGCATTGCTTCAAATTTTCCATCAAGCATACTTCGTGCTGGCTCATGGAAGCCTCGTACTCGCCCTGGAAATTTCGAAGGTTCCGGTAAGGAGGGGCTTCAGTGGCTTCGTGAAGCCGGACTACAAACGGGACTACGAACCATCACCGAAGTGGCAACACCCTTGCATGTGGAGGAAGCGATGCGTGCCGGTATCGATATGTTTTGGGTTGGAGCAAGAACAACAGGCAACCCTTTTCTAGTGCAAGAGTTGGCCAATGCTTTGCGTGGAACGGATGTGCCTGTTTTTGTAAAAAACCCTTTGCACCCCGATTTACAACTTTGGCTGGGAGGAATCGAACGATTTCAACGTTCAGGACTCACAAAGTTGGCGGCCATCCATCGCGGCTTTCATGCTTTTGAAAACTCCGGATACCGGAATGTTCCACGTTGGCAGTTGGTGCATACACTGAAATCCATTCAACCGGAGCTGCCTGTCATATGCGACATCAGCCACATCGCCGGAAACACATCCCTGCTCGCTTCCATTGCACAACAGGCATATGACCTTGATTTGGAAGGATTGATGATTGAAACACACTTCGCCCCCGAACAAGCGCTTAGTGATGCCGATCAACAAATAAGTCCTGACGAGCTAGCTAGAATCATGTCAAGCCTTACACCAAGGGTGAAGTCTTTTGAGGAGACATCAGCCATGGAACAGGTTCAACGCATTCGAAACAGCATAGATGACATCGACAAACGACTTTTGGATCTTTTGTTTGATCGAGTGTCATTGATTGAAAAGCTTGGGGAGCTGAAGTGCGATAACAACGTGAGTGTTTTGCAGCTCGACAGATGGAAAAAAATCATTGAAAATGCAATGTCCATTGCACGCCGGCATGGGTTGAATGAGGAGTTCATCCGCAATGTTTTCATCCAAATCCATGATGAAGCCATTCGATTGCAATCGCAGATGCTTCAGGATTTCGCCGAAAGGAACACTCGTGAAACCAAGGATTGAATTTGGTTTTGGAATAGGGTGGTGTACCCTGGCTCGGCATCAGTTGATAAGGGTTTCCTCCTTGATTTTTTCTACCCTGTTACCTGGATCCGGATGGGTGCTTAAGAATTGAAACAC
>JBEAXM010000046.1:0-9805 GCA_041159805.1 Bacteroidota bacterium | reverse complement strand
GTTATTATATTAGCTGTTAATGACGTTTATAAAAAACCATATTATGGATTGATATTTTGTTTTTTTACAAGATATTAACAATGATATATCGTTTATAAACAATCATCGGTATTGGTAGTTAGTTATTTGGGTGTTAATTAACATGAATTGTATAACTGTTGGTGTTCACTAAATTTTATACCTTATTGTTTGTAGTCTTGTTTGAAAAGTAGTGATAGGTTTATTATTATTTTCTTGCCTTATCAGTTTTGTTTCATAAGCCAAAATGCATTTTTATCATGCAAGGGAATCATTTCACTTTTTATGAATAGCATTTATGTTTATTAACACATTTTCTGTTCATAAGGATGATTACCAATCAGCTGATAAACAGATTTTATGGATCATTTGTAAAGTTAGTTGTTGAAAAGACGGTTTAGGTTGTTAATTGTGATATTTTTACTGTCTTAAACGATTTTTACATATCATCTTATATACATAAACCAATGATAACAAATCATATATGTTTTGGTTCTGATCATGCCGGATACCAGTTGAAAGAAGTTTTGAAATCACGAATGAATGCTATTTCACCAGAGTTCATTATACATGATGTAGGTTGTAATTCGGATGGATCAGTTGATTATCCGGATTATGCTCATGAATTGGCAAAAAGGGTTAGTAATGGTGATGTTGCAATGGGTATACTGATATGTGGTAGCGGTAACGGGGTTTGTATGTGTGCGAATAAGCACAATGGTGTTCGTGCTGCCTTATGTTGGAACAAGGAAATTGCCTCTTTGGCCAGATTACATAATGATGCAAACATAATTTGCATACCTGCCAGGTTTGTTTCAGATGATGAGGCTTTTGCCATGGTTGAAACATTCCTGAAAACCGCATTTGAAGGTGGAAGACATGAACGTAGAAAAGATAAAATCGACATATGATAAGACGAACAAGTATTGTTGTATCAATAATCCTATCTTTTGTATGTGAGGTTGGGTTATCTCAAGGTTATTCCCGTTTTGCATCGCTTATAACACCATCAATACTCAAACAGCACTTATCTGTTTTGGCATCTGACTCCTTGGAGGGTAGGGAAACGGCAGAGCCAGGAATGCAAAAGGCGGTTGCATATGTTGAAAAGGAACTAAAATCATTTGGATTAAAACCCCTTTTTGGAAATTCTTTTCGCCAAGAAGTTCCATTTATCAAATGGAGCCATAGCTCATTTGCAGTTTCACTAGATGACAAGCAATATGTTTCGGGTAAGGATTTTTATATGTTACCGCCTACGAAAAACACCGCTGTCTTTATCAGCAGCAGATCGTTTTGGGTATGTGCAATTGATACCTTTTCCGCCCAATTGAAAATCCCGGTCAATAGCGTTGTGATATTGCTGACCTCCCATGTAAAGAAAATAAGCAATGACTCATTAAACAATTTCATCAACTCTGCAACCCAAGCACTTATTGATATGAAACCACTTGCAATTATGGTGGAAAGGGATTTTTCAGGAGAGCGTGAAAAGAGACAAATACGTAGAATGGAGAGTGGGATGTTATCGGTTGTCAAGAGCCAACAAGAAACAGCACCCGCCATTGTATACATAGCACCAAATATTTACATCGACCTGAAAAAAAGAGGCAAACGCAATAAAAAATCAACAAACTCCAATATACACATCAAGGAAAACCTTAAAGTTCAGATCAACGGCTACCGAACAACATGCTACAATGTTGCCGGAATACTTCCAGGGACCGAAGAAAACGGTGAGTATCTGGTGGTCACAGCCCACCTGGATCATTTGGGTAAGCGCGACAGTTTGATTTACTATGGTGCAGATGATGATGGATCCGGATGTGCCGCCATTTTGAATATGGCCGGTGCATTTGCAGAGGCAAAAAGGCAAGGCGAAGCACTTAAACGAAGTGTCATATTCATGCTTTTCACCGGAGAGGAAAAAGGCTTGTTGGGTTCCTCTTTTTACACAGAAAACCCGCCGGTTCCTATGGAAAAAACGATAGCCAATCTTAATATTGATATGATTGGAAGAGTCGATACGGTTAGCAGGAGTTCCAACAGGTATGTATATCTCATTGGATCCGACAAAATGAGCACAGATTTACATCAAGTAAGCGAAAAGTCCAATACGGATTGTTGTAATATCGCTCTCGACTATACATACAATGATTCAGCCCACCCGATGCGGCTTTATTACCGGTCTGATCATTACAGTTTTGTGAAAAAAGGGGTGCCAGCCATTTTCTATTTCACCGGATTGCACGATGATTATCACAAGCCGACAGATACGGTAGACAAGATTGACTTTGAGAAAACTGCCGATATCACCCAGTTGATTTTCTCTACAGCATGGGAACTAGCCAATAGGACAGATAGAATACGTGTCGACAAGCCCTAACGGTATCTTGAACAAAAACAAAAACCTTCTGGCTCATGCCGCTGTTCTTTCGGCAAACTTGATTTATGGGGCCAATTATAGCGTCGCCAAAGTGGTGATGCCCACATACATACAGCCCTTCGGCTTCATTCTATTAAGGGTGGTTTTTACAGCATTCATTTTTCTGCTGATCAGCCAAACAATGTCACATGAAAAAGTCGATTATGCGGACAAGAAGCGGTTTTTCCTCTGTGCAATTTTCGGGGTAGCCATCAACCAACTGCTTTTTTTCAAGGGACTCGATATTACCACTCCCATAAATGCCGCACTGATGATGACCACCAACCCGATTTTTGTTCTAATTGCAGCATCAGTTGTGTTGAAAGACCGGATTACATGGATCCGAATCATTGGTATTTCGTTGGGTATTATCGGTGCAATCACTTTGATACTTTGGAGTTTCAAGGGAGACCTGTTTTCTGGATCTCTTGGTGGTGACATCATGATCCTTATAAACTCGTTATCCTTTGGCCTATTCCTGATTATGGTCAAACCACTGATGTCGAAATATAGCACGGTAACAGTAATGAAGTGGGTTTTCCTTTTTGGAACTGCTTTGGTTTTACCATTCGGATGGGAAGAGTTCGGCTCTATAAAGTGGTCGACGTTTGATGCACGAATATGGCTATTGACCGGCTTTGTGGTCATAGGAACTACCACACTGGCTTATGTTTTCAATACCTATGCTCTCAAAAAACTTTCTCCCCCCGAGGTTAGCGTATATATTTACCTACAACCGCTGTTCGCCATATTTCTGGGAAAAGACAGTTTTAAGCCAATACACCTTTTTGCCGGCATCCTTATTTTTTCAGGAGTTTACCTTGCATCCGACCGAATGTCGGCTTCCAAGAATAAATGAATTAAATTAGCGAAAAAAATACGCATGATCCGATCTATGACCGGTTTCGGAAAATCCATTGGTAGCTTTGGCGGCAATAGGATTTCTGTCGAGATCCGTTCGCTCAACAGCAAGTTTCTCGAATTGAACCTGCGAATTCCAGCCTCGTATCGTGAAAAGGACATGGACCTCCGTAACGAGATCACCAAGCTGGCTGAACGAGGAAAGGTTGACCTGACAATCACTATTGAGCCAGGGCCCGATACAAATGCTGGAATATTCAATCATGAGCTGATAGGAGCTTATCTGAAAGAGTTGCGTTCAATATCCAAGGCAAACAAGGCCCCCGTAACCGATGAGCTGGCAGCTGTACTGCGACTCCCAAACGTTTTGAACACGGAACGAAACGGCTCCAGTGAACAGGAGTGGAAATCGATCATGAAGCTGTTTTCGGCTGCAGCCAAGGAGTTCAACGATTTCAGGTCTAGGGAAGGCAAGTCTTTACAAAAGGATTTTGAACTTCGTATTAAAAACATACGCGGATTTCTAAAGCAAATTGAAAAGGCCGAACCGATGCGCAACGAGGGAATCCGTTCCAGGATGCAGAAAAACCTTGCCGAAATATCCGAAAACACATCTATTGATAGGAATCGTTTCGAGCAAGAGGTCATATACTACATGGAGAAGATTGACATAACCGAAGAAAAGGTTCGCTTGAAAACACACCTGGACTATTTTGATGAGGTTTTGGGCAGCAAGGAATCTGTTGGGAAAAAGCTAGGATTCATTCTTCAGGAAATTGGAAGGGAAATCAATACCATCGGTTCAAAGGCCAACGACGCCAGTATCCAACGCTACGTGGTGGAAATGAAGGACGAGTTGGAGAAGATGAAGGAACAGTCAGCCAATATTGTTTAAACCACCAAATGAAACGGGCAAAAATTTTATTGTTTTTTTCAGCAGGCGTTTTGTTTTATATGGTCTGTATGATTTATTCCACGTTTTATTTAAACACACCGATTGTTTCTGTTATAAGGGAACTAACAATGATTCCGGTCATACTTTCCTACGTAGTATTGTTTTTTTTGAATGCTGGACTGTTGATCAGACCCACTTCCAGAAACAGTCCATTACCTTGGATCACCATGGTATTACATGTGGTTACTGCGCTTTTGTTTTTTAATCCTGAAATAATATTATGAATCAAGAAGAAATGAACCGATTGATTCTTTTCTGCGGCCCTTCCGGAAGCGGTAAAACGACCATTGTCAAACACCTGCTTTCAAAATACCCCGTACTGTCGTTTTCCGTTTCGGCCACAACACGCAAGCAGCGCAATGGCGAGGTCAACGGAACCGATTATTATTTCATTTCGGTTGAGGAGTTCAAATCCAAAATCAATAACGGCGAGTTTTTGGAATGGGAAGAGGTGTATGAAAACGGTTATTATGGAACACTGACCTCAGAGGTCGATAGAATAAACGCACTTGGAAAAGTTGCGCTTTTTGATGTGGATGTCGTTGGCGGCTTGAATATCAAAAGCAAGTTTGGCTCAAACCTCTTGGATGTTTTTGTTCGTCCACCATCCCCCGATGACCTCCGAAAGAGATTGGTTGCGCGTGCAACGGAAACACCGGAAAGTCTAGAAAGAAGAATCGGCAAAGCCGCGCAAGAGCTCTCATTCGGCGACCGGTTCAGCAACATTCTTGTAAATGAAACCATAGAACAGGCCTGCGCTCAAGCCGATTCGCTGGTTGAACAATTTTTGGCTCTAAGGCATACCAAATGAAAACGGGTTTGTTTTTCGGTTCATTCAACCCCGTACATGTGGGTCACATGGTAATAGCTCAATACTTTGCTGAGTTTTCGGATTTGGATCAGGTCTGGTTGGTTGTGTCGCCACAAAATCCTTTGAAGCCATCAAATTCCTTGCTTCAGGATTATCATCGCTTCGAAATGGTTCGTATCGCCGTAGGAGATTATCGCAAGCTGAAGGCCTCTAAAGTTGAATTCTCGCTACCCAAGCCGTCCTACACAATAGACACGCTGACCTATTTACGCGAACAACATCCCGAACACACATTTGTGCTGATCATGGGCACCGATAACCTACAAAACTTCCAAAAATGGAAAAACTGGGAGGTCATTTTACAGGAGCACCCAATTTATGTTTATCCACGCCCTGGTTTCGATGGTGGCGAGCTAATCAATCACCCAAAGGTTCGTTTAATAGAACAAGTGCCACTCATGGAGATATCGGCCTCTTTTATTAGGGAGGCCATTAAAAACCGAAAGGATGTGCGTTTCATGCTTCCCCGGGATGTATATGAATATCTGGATGAGATGAACTTTTACCGCAAATAGGGATTTTATCCAAAAAACACTATCATTGTGTTAACAAAGCAATTCGATGAATAAGCCGCAGAAGGTACTAATAGTTGATGACGAACCCGATATCGAGTTATTGTTCCGTCAACGCTTTCGCAAGGAAATACGTGAGGGTCTGATGACTTTTAATTTCGCATTTTCTGCAGATGACGCATTGCAATACCTAAAGGCGCTTCATCCTTTTGATGTAGTGCTTTTACTTTCTGACATCAACATGCCCGGTATGAACGGACTGGAGCTCGTTCGCAGGGTGAAGGGAGACTTCCCCCGCCTCAAGGTCATCATGGTAACGGCTTATGGCGATGAGGCAAACCATATGGCTGCATTGGGCTATGGAGCGGATGATTTCATCACCAAGCCGGTTGATTTCGCTGTATTAAAGGATCGGATGTTGATATTGTCTCAGGCCGATTAATATCAAAATTGAAAATAAATAAACGGCTGAACCTCTGAGTCGGTCAGTTGTATGGACGCTTGTATGGCTATTGCCAATCCAAGCAACTTGATCAATACGGGCATTTTCATATACAAGGCAGCGTACGTATTTTTTATTCGGTAGGGCAATAACAGGGTTAACATAGCCAACAGGAAAACCACACAAAGGACAGTGTTTGACAACCAGATTTCAATAAGCACCGCTGGGTTAGAGTAGCTGAAAATCGATTGATATATCGTCAGGGCATCAGTAAACGAAATGGCCCGGAAAGGAATCCACAACAGCGCAACGCAAACAAATGTGAAAAACCAACCGGCAAATCTCATATACCAAGAATTGCCATTGACCCTAATGTATTTCATCCACAATTTGTGGAGCACCAGTAGCAAACCATGTCCAGCGCCCCAAAAAACAAACTTCCAGCTCGCCCCATGCCAAAATCCCCCAAGCAGCATGGTAAACATCAGGAAAAACAGTTGAGGCGAAAAGCCTTTTTTGTTTCCTCCCAGTGGAATATAAATGTAGTCCCTTAACCAACTCGATAATGAAATGTGCCATTTACGCCAGAAACCGGTGATGTCGGTTGCCTTGTAAGGAGAATCGAAATTCAGGCACAAACGATACCCCAACAGCAAGGCGATACCAATAGCCATGTCCGTGTAGCCACTGAAATCACAGTAGATCTGCAGGGTGTAGCAAAGTGTTGAGAAGATGTGCTCAAAACCAGTGAAGGAGCCTGGTGCAGAGAAAACCGCATCCGAATATTGTGATACGTGGTCAGCCACTACGGCTTTTTTAATATATCCTTTTGTGATGAGCAGCATACCTTCGCTGAAGTAGGCCATGTTGATCAATGGCTTGGTTTCAAGCTGCGGCAGGAAGTCTCGTGCGCGGACAATGGGTCCTGCAACCAAATGAGGAAAAAATGTCATGTACAACAGGTAATCATGGAAGTCGGGAACTTTGATTTTCCTATGATAAACATCCACCAAATAGCTGATGGATTGAAACGTATAAAATGAAATACCAATAGGCAATATAAGATCCCCTAGTTCGATGGCGTTTCCGGTGATGTCGGATACGCTTTCCAGGAAAAAATTCTTGTATTTGAAATAGAGAAGGAATGAAAGACTGAAAAGAATCCCCAAAAAAAGGTAAATACGCCCGGCCCTTTTATTCGTACTGTTCTCTATCAGTCCTGAGAAAAGGTAATCGAATGTAATGGTGATTAAAAGCAAAAACAGAAATCCGCCGCTTGCCAAATAATAAAAAAGGAATCCGAAGCCAATCAAGGAAATCGTGCGCAACACATCCTTTTTCCAGACAATAGCATAAACAAGCAAAAAAAGCGCGAACAGAATCAAGAACAAACCATCCGTAAAAATCAGCGGATGATTCGGATCGTATTTCAGCGCAGCGGCTATCAGTTCAGTAACGCTCATAGCCGATGTGTGGATAATGATATCGATTTGGTGTCGCGCCCTGGTTTTTTATATGGCTCCGATTGGGAGAAATCAATAATCCCAGCCCCGGTCATATATGCTGCTGCATGCGCAAACCATAGTTTATATGCCTTCATATCTGGGTGTCGGCCATCGCCGGCTCGGGAAAGCAATAGCGTTGTGGCATCAAAAAACCGAACCCCGTTTACATCGCGGATTGCTGACACAATACCCTTGTCCTTTACCCATGCCGCAGGCCCTAACCAGAAGTATTTAGCACCGGCGGAATCGATTTTATGATTGATGGTTTCAATGTATTTTTTTCTCTTGTCAATATCCCGTACAAAAACCTCGTTCAGTCCAACACCCAGTATTACCATGGTGGGTTTGAACTTATCAAGGAAATGCTGCAGGGTGTCTGTGATGGCCCAGTGTTTCGTGGTGGAGCTGTACCAAGTCACCGATGCCACCAACTCATGGCCGTTCAAACTACAGTAGCTATACAACGGATACCGAAGCCCCCCACATTGCGAATCACCAACCAGCAGAATCCTTTCTTTGGTGTTTGATTCCCCGGTGAAGGCAACGGATGGAGGGGCGCCATCCATTAATAATGATGATGTGTCCACTGATGTCCGCCTGCTTTTCGAATCAGAGTCGAGCTTGGAGCTGTCAGAGCTTTCTGTGATCGAACGGTTAAGCGTGTCAACGGCAGCTGTCGTAGCTGGCTCTTGCACCAATTTATCTCCATCAAAAACACCGGGTGTGCGGGGCTGCCGTTCTTCATGATCGGCCGATCGTCCCTCAGACCATTGTGAAATCGAAACTGTTTTTAAATAGTCTGGTAAATTGAAAACACCTCGACCTGCCAATTCGAAAAAGAAAAAAAGCAATAGGAAGCCAAAACCCGACCATAACAACTGAACAGATGAGGAGTCAAACCGCTTCATAAAATTTAATAACCACTTAAAAATTTGTTGGCTTCAAAATAGCCGAGCGTATTTCTTGCTTTTGCAACTCATTTGCGGGTGTAGGAATACGCTTATCGCTCATGTAGGTATACACGGGATGAAATTGTATGATCCGCCCCTTGTAAAAGTAGCACTCAAGTAAAAACGCCTGACGCACACCCTTGCGGTGAATCTGGTCGAACAAAAAGTTTCCAAGCCCGAAGAATATGGGCTTACCTTGGTGAAATGCGATTTCTTGGGCTTGGTGCGCTTGTGAGCCAAGAACAACGTCTGCGCCAAGTTCGATTATTTCCTGGCAGATACGTTTTTGACTTGATGTTGGTGAATAGGAGTCGGTTTCTCCAAATTGTACGCATGCAATGATATAATCCACCTTTGCAATGTTACGCAGCGAGTCAATGGTTTTTTGTGCTACCTCCCTGTCGTATCTTCTAGCCCCTGGCCCCTTGCCTGCACACTCTCCCAGCGGACAAAGTTCATTGTAACCGATCCACGCAGCCGCTCCACCGCTTTTCAATTGCTTCACCAACGGCTTGGACGCTTCATCAAGATTGGCACCACCGCCAAAATATTCCATTCCGTTATCGGTATACCATTTCAAACTTTCCATGTAAGGATCCTTGCCGAAATCCAAATTATGGTTTCCCGTCAATTCAATGATATCCGCTCCGAGCATTTTGATCAGTTCGAAATGTTCCTTCTTGGTTGCAAATTGCAGTCGCATGCTTCCGTATGAGCAATTTTCCATCAAGCTTACCTCGTTACTGATATGTACCAGGTCGGGCGTTTTAAAAAACCCAATGACCTCCGCAAGATATTCCTCCGGACGGATTCTGTCCAGCACCACACCGGTTTGTCGGGTAATCGCCGTAACACCTGTGTGTATGTAAGATGTTATGCTCTCATTGTATGAAAACCGAGGACCCTCAATCCATAAGGGATACTTGGACGGCTCCTTGAAAAAGTTAATGGAATCAACGGCAACGGAAAGGAAGCGGTTGGTAACCGAATCAACTGTAGTTAATATCAGCAAGGAGTCGTTGCGGTGGTTGAAAGACGAAAGAACAAGACTCTTCGGCTTTTTTTGCAGTCCCCAAACTGAAAAAAGTTTTTCATTCAAGTCAGCAGATACCACTATGGCTCCACTTGAAAGGCCCGCTTTTATTTCCTGAATCGATAAGGACGTTTTTTTGTTTAGGAACGCTCCCAACAGAATTAGGGGCACACTATCGGTTGCCGACTTGGCATCAACAATGTTATTTTCTGAATAGGTGGGTTGTACTTTGT
>JBEAXM010000325.1:0-3391 GCA_041159805.1 Bacteroidota bacterium | reverse complement strand
CGCAGGATGTCAATAAAACCATTCCAAAAATAATTGCGAGCTGCTTCATGTTTTTGTATTTGTATGGATTAACAACGATGGCAATAATAAGTTAATCTTATCGAACAAGGGAACGCGGATGCAGTCGATTGCCACGAAGGGCACACGGACAGAACGGATCAAATGGATTTTCACGGAAGCATTCCCATATGATGAAGGGAGCACATATCTAAGCCTAATTTGAGATGCCAATGCTTTTATCCTGTAACATTTTTTCTATCCAAATATTTTTGTCGTACACCTCCGTGCACTGTATTGTATTTCCAAGTCAGATCCATTCCAAATCGCTTCGCAGCTTTCAAGCCGATAAGTATTACCTTGATTCCAGCGCATCCCAACAAAATCTTCAATCAGATCTTCAATGAAAACCCTTTCACCGGGCTTAATGTCTTTGGGTATTAAATATGCCGCATATGGCAAGTCGAATTTGTACGGGTAGTGATAAGTCCAATCAATGACTATTTCATAATCGCTTTCATCTCCCCCTGTACGACCAATACGGTAATCACCAATAGTTTGGATTTCACCTGTTTTCTTGTTTTGAATCACAGCATACTTTGAACGAATTTTTTTAGACGGTTTAATCTGTTTAATTAAAGGTCGAAATCCTAGTTTCGCTGCGATATTTATATCTTCTAGCCTTCGAGCCGTTTTGATTACGCGTAGCTCTTTGATGTTTCTATTTATGGCTTTCATCGGTATTTACTACTATCTTAAGATTGGATTGATTCAAGTCTATTTTTAAACAAGTGGAGGGATTTTGACGGACCATTTCAAAAAGTTGCTCATCCTTCAAAGTGCCTGTGTCTACAATCATGTGGTCACAATTGAGACATTTTCGAATAGTTAAGTCTATGACTTCCATTTCCTCCCAATTTATTTTATATGGACAATTCAATTTTTTTATAAATTCTCCATTGTCTGTATAAAGACACTTTGTTATGGGATTAAATTTCATGATATGTGATTTATATGATTTCAGCTAATTAAATGATTCCTTATAGTCAATTATCGGATGCTGCATCTTTCGTACATCATTTTCATTTGGCATTTTATCCGCGAAAATCCGTTTAAATCCGCTCAATCTGTGTTCGCTTGTTCCGATTCTAACAAACACCTATGGCTTGCAAGTGGTAATTAGAGCACTGGTCACTGGTCACTGGTCACCGGCCACTGGTCATTAGTCATTAGTCATTGGGGAGTTGGTCACTGGTCATTAGTCATTGGTCATTAGTCATTAGTCATTGGGGAGTTGGTCACTGGTCACTGGTCACCGGCCACTGGTCACTGGTCACCGGTCACTGGTCACCGGCCACTGGTCACCGGTCACTATTTTTCACTTAAACCCAATCCGCTTCTTCTCCTTCTTCGCTTCACCTTGCATGGCTTGCTCGAACACCTCGGCTAAAGTCATTGCCTTGTCTGCTGTAATGGATTTGCCCAGCTTTTCAAAAAGCCTGTTGCATCGGTCGGCGCTCAATGCTTCGAATTCGTAACGGAACAGGGTGCGACCATGACGCACGATGCTCTGGTCGATCTGTGCCAACGGCGAACTGAAAGTCAAAACAAACTTCAACCGTACACAATCTGAAAAAAGACCATCACAAAAATCGGCCAGGTTCATCACAAAGTCATTGCCCATTCCCTGCCGCTCTGCCAACAACTGGTCCACATCCTCGAGGATGATGATACTGTCGGGCAAGCTCATGAAATGCGGTAGCAAGGAAGGTCCTCCCAAACCGAAAATCATATCAGCAGGAATCAAAACCACTTTCTTGTCGGTCCTGGAAATGATGCTTCTCAGATAACTCGTCTTTCCCGTTCCCTTTCCACCATGCAACAGCAGCACCCCCTTCTTGTTTTCATCCGAAAGGATGTCCATGATTTGTTTGTCGGCCACAGTCAATGATTCATTGAAATAAACATCCAGATCAGGAACATCCAACCGCATCTCCTTCTCGATGATGCGTAAGCCGCCCGCATCCTGGATGAACAAACTCACCACTCCGGGGCCGGTGCCATAATTGAAATGATCCTTTACAATCTGTTCCGCCTTTTCAAAATCGGCCTTGTCCAATGCGTTCACATGATATAACTCGAACACCGTGCTGAAGTTGTTCCAAGATGCCATCAATGTAGGTGTAAGAAACAGGTATGCACGTTGTTTACGATAATACTTTCTTGGGATATGCAACATGTCATCCACCACCAATTCATCCATGCTCACGCCAAAGGCCTTGGCAAGCGCCGGAAATGCGGTTTCGGGATCGATGTGAAAGATGCGCCTTACCGATGGAATCTTTCCTGTATAATGCAAGAAAATGCGCTCTTCGCACCAGCGTCCGCTATTGTCGAAAATGTTTGGAGAAAAGGCCGTGCCATTGTTGTTTGCTGTGTTGCTCATGATGTGATGGGTTTTAAAAGGTTCAAAAAAGCAGGGCGACAAATGTACAGCGAAAAGCCATGGCTGTGAGGAAACTTATCAACACACCTCACCCTGTTGGACTGCAATAGGTTTGAAATGAAAACGGCCCCGAATCGGAGCCGTTTTCAGTCACCAAAATGGTCATTGGTTATTGCAGAATGACTTTTACGGATTTCATTGTGCTCGCTTTTGAAACATTCACCATGTACAAGCCCTTGCCATAATCATTAAGATCGATGGTGAGTTCATGTTTGTCAACGCCCATTTCGCTGGTCTGGGAAAACACGATCCTGCCCTGCAAATCCATGACGTTGATCACGAATGGGGAGTCGCCTGTAGCCGGAGCATTCATATTCAAGTGTAATATGCCATCGGTGGGGTTCGGAAATGCATTTACCTGCAACGCACCCAAGGTCCACTCCTCGTTGGCATATAAGACCTCTTCGTTACGAAGCAATGAGGAGTTTGAAACCAAAGCGATTCCCGTTGCATTCAGGTTAGCCGCATTCAACACCTGATTGAGCGTGGCATTCAATGTTACTGTGCTGCCAAAGAGTGACGCCACCGGATAAGTGAGCGAACGATCCAGTCCACGATCTACAACACGCATGTTCGTGCCATCAATCACCGCACCAGTGACTGTAGAGAGCGTGCCACCCGTGTTGGTGCGCAAGGGACGTGACAATGCATTGTATGAGCCAGCAAAGGTATAGCGATAGAAGTTTTTCGTGCTGCCATTGTTCAACACATACAAATAGGTTCCGTCATAGCATACGGCCTCTCCGGCTGAATTGCCACTGTTGAGTGAAATTTTCTGTACGGCATTCAAATTGGTTGTGCCACTGTAAGCGGCCGCCAACGAATAACGATACAACGAACGCGTGGAGGCATCCAACACATACAACGAATCGCCTTTGATGGCCATAC
>JBEAXM010000194.1:0-11718 GCA_041159805.1 Bacteroidota bacterium | reverse complement strand
GGGTATTGGCATAGAGCATCTGAAGAAAGCCATGTGCGAGGTGGTTACACCGGCTTCCACGGTTTTCAACCCTGTTCCGGATGCTGCAAGGGAGTTGGTGGCTCTTATCAAAACCGACCTGCACCACCTGACCGATTATGCGGCATTCCAAATCATCATGGATCCCGGAGTAAAAGCGCCAGTCAGCGACAAAACCCGCGAACAGATAGACCAACTTCGAAATCGGGATGGCTTTTCCTTCGTTAAACTGCAGTCGGTGGAAACGCTCTCGAGATACGAGAAAGTGGCTGCAATCATTCCGAAGATATTGACAAGGTCGGAGCCATCGGGGACCAATCATGAACTCCTATCCAAGAAATTGGACAACCTGCTGATGCACCCGGTTGGTGGCTATGTGTTGTTTCTTGCAGTGATGTTCGTGATGTTTCAGGCAGTGTTTGCGTGGGCCTCCACACCCATGGAGTGGATCGATTCGTTCTTCGCCTGGTTGGGTTCTCAAGTGGTACAAGCCATGCCAGATGGTGTGTTACAGGATTTGATCGTGGATGGTGTATTGGCTGGATTGGGAGGCGTAGTCATTTTCATACCTCAGATCGCTTTGTTGTTCCTGTTCATATCCATTTTGGAAGACACCGGATACATGGCCAGGGTGAGTTTCATGATGGACCGCATGCTCAGAAGATATGGTTTGAATGGTAGGTCTGTTATACCCATGATCAGCGGTGTTGCCTGTGCCGTGCCAGCAATACTTTCGGCACGGACCATTGCAAACAGGAAGGAACGGTTGATCACCATGTTTGTGACTCCGCTGATGAGTTGTTCGGCGCGCTTACCGGTTTATGCACTGCTCATCGCTTTGGTCATTCCCGATGACCATGTATTGGGAATCTTGAACTTGCAGGGATTGGTTTTGATGGGACTGTATCTGGTGGGAGTTGTGGCAGCGCTCGGCTCTGCGTGGGCGATGAAATACTTGATGAAATCCAAGGAGCGTTCGTTCTTCATCATGGAGCTGCCTGTGTACAGAATGCCCCGCCTCAGGAATGTTTTCCAGGTGATTCTCGACAAGGTACGGGTTTTTGTTTTAGAAGCCGGAAAGGTGATTGTTGCAATATCAATCGTCTTATGGGCATTGGCTTCCTACGGCCCGGGTGCCGAATTCGAAAAGGTTTCCACCGACTTGGAAAATGTTTCGGATTCGAATGCACAACTGCAAGCCGAATTGGCTGCCGAGAAGTTGCGACTCAGCTATGCGGGTAGACTCGGAAGCGCGATTGAGCCGGTGATTGAACCGCTCGGTTTCGATTGGAAAATTGGAATCGCACTGGTGACCAGTTTTGCTGCACGCGAAGTGTTTGTGGGCACCATGTCCACCATTTACAGTGTAGATGGGGGCGAGGAGGATGTGCTTACGGTCCGCGAAAAAATGCGCAACGAGGTGAATCCTCATACACTCAAGCCACGCTACGATCTGGCAACCGGAATTGGACTGATGCTTTTTTATGCGTTTGCCTTGCAATGCATGAGCACCTTGGCGGTGATGAAACGTGAATCTGGCGGTTGGAAATGGCCTTTGATACAGTTCCTCTATATGGGATTATTGGCTTATTTTTCGGCCTTGATAGTCCATGTGTCATTCAGCTGATTGATGTAAATGAATATTACTGAACTGGAAGCCGCTTTATCGAAATACGTTCCCCCATCATCTTTGGAGATTTGTGTGCAGTGGATTGTTGACCATCGCATTGCCATGCGCATCACCAAGTCGCGCAACAGCAAGTACGGTGATTACCGTCCGCCTGATGGAAAGCTGGGTCACCGCATATCCGTCAACCACGACCTGAACAAATACGCATTCCTGATCACCTTCACACATGAGGTGGCCCATTTGGTAACCTGGTCCAAGCACAAGTACCGGGTGGATCCCCATGGCACCGAGTGGAAGGCCAACTTCAAGCGGTTGATGACCCCGTTCTTCAACATGGAAGTGTTCCCCAAGGATCTGGTGGAAGCCGTACAGGGATATCTCAACAACCCCGGATCCTCCAGCTGCAGCGATTTGAATCTGATGCGCGCATTGGCGAAGCACGACCGTAGGTCGGATGCGTGGACCCTGTTGGAGGAATTGGAAGCGGATGCCGTTTTCAGGACCCGATCCGGTATGGTTTTCAAAAAGGGCCGTAAAATGCGGAAGAACTACTCCTGCCGATGCGTTAAAACGCGACAGGAGTACACCGTTAACCCGACCACCGAGGTTCAATTGGTGCGTGATTTCCAGGCGTCTAAAAGTGGCCGATAAACGGATTTTATTGTTGGCCATTTCCTAATTTTGAGGCAATAGGCATTTCCAACTCAACCTCAAAACCACACAGATGACGCTCGCAGCCACTTCACTGGACCACACGGTATCTGATATGGCCGAAACACTGATCGGCTCCGAAATCATCCGACAAGCGAATGAAGTCAATGAGAAAATACGAAATGGACAGAAGATTTTCAATCTGACCATCGGAGACTTCGATCCATCCATATTTCCGATTCCTGCTAAACTGACCGATGCTATAATTGATGCATACCGCAAAGGGCACACCAACTATCCAATGGCGAGTGGTATGCCTGATCTCCGGAAGGCGGTGAGTGGATTCATCAGCAAAACACAGCATTTGGATTATGCTCCTGACGACATCCTCATCTCGGGTGGATCCCGTCCTTTGATCTACGCGGTGTTCAAAACGTTGATCGATGCCGGCGACAAGGTGGTTTTTCCTGTGCCATCATGGAACAACAATCACTACTGTCATTTGTCGGGAGCCCAAGCCATAATGGTCGAAACCACTGCCGAAAGCAATTTCATGCCTGTGGCGGATCAGTTGCGACCCCACATCCGTGAGGCGCGCATGCTCGCCCTGTGCAGTCCGCTGAATCCTACCGGGACCGTTTTTTCCAAGGAGGCACTTTCAGAGATATGCCAAATGGTGATTGATGAAAACAATCGCAGGGCTGGAAATCAAAAACCACTATACATCATGTACGACCAGGTTTACTCGGTACTGTGCATGGATGGAATCGAACACCACGATCCGATCAACCTGTTTCCCGAATTGCGCGAGTACACGGTGTGTATTGATGGCATGTCGAAGTCGTTTGCAGGCACTGGAATCCGTGTGGGTTGGGCCTTTGGTCCCCAGTATATCATCTCAAAAATGCGCTCCATCTTGTCGCATGTCGGTGCATGGGCTCCCAAGGCCGAACAGGTTGCAGCAGCCACTTACCTTTCCGATCACGATGCTGTGAAGCAGTTCCTGGATCAATTCCTTGCAGCAATCAACGAACGACTAGACGCTTTCTATAATGGTTTCATGGCACTGAAGGCCGACGGCTTCCGTGTGGATGCCATTGTGCCGCAAGCTGCCATTTATCTGACAGTCCGTTTTGATTTGAAAGGCATGCGAACCGCAAATGGAAAAATATTGAACAACAATGAGGACATCACCAACTTCCTATGCGATGAGGCCGGTGTTGCAATTGTTCCATTTTCATCCTTTGGTTCTTCTATCAACGACACCTGGTACCGAGTGTCGGTGGGGGTGGCTAAAACATCCGATATTCCAACCATTTTGGGACAGATTCGGAAGGCGCTCCAGGGGTTGTCTTGAGCTCATAATCAGCATTTTGGGTAGTTCTCGCGCGGTTTTCTTACTTTTGCGCAATATTTCCGGTGGGATCGTTTTTTCATCCCATCAACACTCAATCCATGAAACATAACTACTGCGTGATAATGGCCGGCGGAATCGGAAGTCGGTTCTGGCCCATGAGTCGCAACGCTTACCCCAAACAGTTTCTTGATATACTAGGTACCGGACGTTCGTTGTTACAGCAGACATTCGACCGGTTCTCCACCATTTGTCCCAAGGAAAACATTTTCGTTGTCACCAACGAATCATATGTGGAGGTGGTAAAGCAGCAGCTGCCTGAATTATCGGTTGGCCGGCTATTGGCGGAGCCTCACCGAAAGAACACGGCTCCCTGCGTGGCTTATGCCGCTTATCGCATCGCATCTGAAGATGCGGATGCCCGATTGGTGGTTGCACCCAGCGACCATTTGATTTCAAACGAGGAGGAGTTCAAAAGGGTGGTGCTGAAAGGACTTGATTTTTGCAGTACGCAAGACAGCTTGATCACATTAGGTATCCAACCCAGCCGACCAGATACGGGATACGGTTATATCCAGTTTGTGGATGACAACAAGAAGAACGGTGTTTTCAAAGTGAAGACCTTCACAGAGAAACCTGATTTGAGCATGGCCGAGTTTTTTCTGAAGTCGGGTGAGTTCCTTTGGAACTCGGGGATTTTCCTTTGGAGTGTACAATCCATCCAGCAGGCATTTTCCAAATACCTTCCGGAGATGGATAACCTGTTCAAGGAAGCCTCTTCCCACTTTGGGAAAGCCGATGAATACGATGCCATCAAAACCGCGTACGAGCAGTGTACCAACATCTCCATTGACTTTGGCATCATGGAAAAGGCCGACAACGTTCATGTGATTGCCGCTGACTTCGGGTGGAGTGACCTGGGTACTTATGGAAGCTTGTATGAGCACATCAGACATGATGCGAACGACAATGCGGTGGTTGGGAAAAACGTGATGATGTATGATTCCACGAATTGCATGGTAAACGTTCCCAAGGACAAGCTGGTGGTGCTCCAGGGTTTGGAAGGGTATATCGTGGTGGAGTCGGAGGGAGTGTTGCTGGTTTGTCGCAAACAGGATGAACAGCAGATTCGTCAGTTCGTGAACGACGTTAAGCTCAACAAGGGCGAAAGGTTCGTTTAACCGCTATTTCCGCTCGTACTTGCGGAACCAACTGCCCACTTTCATCTGGATCACTCCGAAAAACGCCTCGCGGAAAATACGAGTGCTCATTTTGGATTCCCCCTCCTGGCGGTCAGTGAAAATTATAGGAACCTCCACAATCTTGTAACCAAGTTTCCAAGTGGTGAATTTCATTTCAATCTGGAAAGCATAGCCCATGAATCGGATGCGGTCCAATGGAATGTTCTCCAAAACGTCTCTTCTATAACACTTGAACCCTGCCGTTGCGTCTTTGACAGGCATCCCGGTAACCAATCGTACATAAACCGAGGCGTAATAGGACATGATCACCCTTCCGATGGGCCAGTTCACTACGTTAACGCCTTTGATGTATCGTGAACCGATTGATAAGTCGGCTCCCTCCTCTTTGCAAGACTTGTAGAGCTTGATCAGGTCATTAGGGTTGTGCGACATGTCCGCATCCATTTCAAAAATGAATCCGTAGTCACGCTGCAACGCCCACTTGAACCCATGGATGTAAGCGGTTCCCAACCCCAGTTTGCCGGCTCGCACTTCGAGGTGGATACGGTCAGGGTATTCGTTCATCAACCTGCGAACGATGTCGGCCGTGCCATCGCTGGAGTTGTCATCCACAACCAACAAGTGGAACGGCTGTGGCAACGACATCACCGCACGAGTAACTGTTTCGATGTTCTCGCATTCATTGTACGTGGGTATGATGACCAGTCCGTCTGCCACAGGTAGGAGGTTGATTTTCGGGTATTACATTTTCAATATCCAAGCGAAAACTAGAGGGGCGACAATGGTGGCATCCGACTCGATAATGAACTTCGGGGTGGTGATGTCCAGCTTGCCCCAGGTGATTTTCTCGTTAGGTACGGCACCAGAGTAAGAGCCATAGCTTGTGGTGGAGTCAGAGATCTGACAGAAATAGCTCCAGAAAGGAACATCATGCATCTCCATGTCCTGGTACAACATCGGCACCACGCAAATAGGGAAGTCGCCGGCAATACCACCACCGATTTGGAAGAAGCCGATTCCTTTTCCAGGTGAGTTCTTGATATACCAATCGGCAAGTGTGGTCATGTATTCAATGCCCGACTTCATGGTGGAGGGCTTCAGTTCACCTTTGATGCAGTAGGATGCGAAAATGTTGCCCATGGTGCTGTCTTCCCATCCCGGTACGATAATCGGAAGGTTCCGCTCGGCAGCTGCCATCATCCATGAATCCTTTACATCGATTTCATAGTGCTCCTTCATAACACCTGAAAGCAACAGCTTGTACATGTATTCATGAGGGAAATAGCGCTCACCCTTGTCGTCGGCATCCTTCCACAGCTTGTAAATGTGCTTTTGAATCCTGCGGAATGCCTCCTCTTCGGGTATGCATGTGTCGGTAACACGGTTGAAACCGTTTTCAAGCAAATCCCACTCTTCCTGCGGACTCAAGTCGCGGTAGTTGGGAACACGCTTGTAGTGTGAGTGGGCCACCAGGTTCATGATGTCCTCCTCCAGGTTGGCACCGGTACAGGAGATGATATCCACCTTACCCTGGCGGATCATCTCAGCCAATGAGATACCTAGCTCTGCGGTGCTCATGGCACCGGCAAGGGTGATCATCATTTTTCCACCCTCGGCAAGGTGTGTTTCGTAACCTTTGGCAGCGTCCATGAGGGCCGCAGCATTGAAGTGACGGTAATTATGTTCGATAAATCGGGAAATCGGTCCGCGTTCCATATTCATAAGTAATTAAAAATGAATGGCAAATTTACAAAATTCCCTTGTATTTGCTTTGTGCTGTAACTCAACGTAATCGACCACCAACTTCGTACATTTGCGGTAAGGTTGTTAAACAAATCATGATCCTCCCAATTGTGGCTTATGGTCATCCGGTCCTGAAAAAAAAGGCCGAGGACATCACCCCCGACTATCCGGGGTTGAAGGAGTTGATTGATTCCATGTTTCAAACCATGTATCATAGTAACGGCGTGGGCTTGGCAGCACCGCAGGTCAATCATTCCATCAGGTTGTTTGTAGTTGATGGTGGGCCTTATGCAGATGAAGACCCGAACCTGAATGGTTTCAAAAAGGTTTTCATAAATGCACATATTGTGGAGGAGCAGGGCGATAAGTGGAGAACAGATGAAGGGTGTTTGAGTATCCCTGGCATCCGTGTGGACGTTGAGCGTAAACCCGACATTTGCATCCGTTATTGCGACGAGCATTTTGTGCAACACGAAGAACGATATAGTGGCTTTGCCGCACGCATCATACAACATGAATACGATCACCTGGAGGGCATTCTGATCACGGACAGGATCAGTCCGCTACGACGTCAAATGCTTAAAGGAAAATTAAACGACATCTCCACAGGGCGGATACATACCGATTACAAAATGCGTTTTGCCAAGTGATATCATTTAATTGGTATTAATCCCTTCAACATCATCTATGCGAATATTCCTTATCGGTTACATGGGCTCGGGTAAGACAACAGTGGGCCGTAAGATTGCCTCGCTTATCGACGCACCATTCATTGATCTTGACACGCGGATCGAGTCCAGCTCCGGCAAATCAATCACAGAACTTTTTTCAACCGGTGAGGACGACTTTCGCAAGCTGGAGCGGCAATCACTCATGGAGATTTCCAAAGAGCCCAACCTGGTTGTCAGCACAGGAGGTGGTACACCCTGTTTCTTCGATAACATGGAATGGATGAACCAGCAAGGCATTACTGTTTACCTGAAGCTCGATCCCATTTCCTTGTTCCATCGTCTAAGGGCATCCAAACGTCCGCGTCCCTTGATCTCAGGAATGGAAGACGATGAGTTGCTCGCGTACATCGAAAAAAACCTGACGGAGCGGGAGTCCTTTTACAAAAAGTCGAAATACCAGGTAAAGGGTGAGAGTATTGACGCACTGTCACTGGTGAACAACATCCGCTTCGGCGAAAGTCAACTCAGGTAAACACCCTCGTCGTTTCCGAACTCCAAGCTCACATGATCCTGGAATGTGGTTGACAGCGTCATGCCAACAAAATCGGCCATGATGGGGTAACGACGATGGTCGCGATCCACCAATAACACTGTTCGTATTTTCAGTGTATCCACTTTCAAAATGGCGCGCAAGCCATACATCAGGGTTTTGCCTGAGTTGAGTACATCGTCAACCAAAACAATGGATTTACCGGCCAATTCATCAATTGGACAGCTCAGCTCAACCTCCTTGCCAACCGGGTTGTTTTTATCAATACGCAAACGGACCAGTCGGGGCTTCAGTTCACAAATGGCATTTAACTTTTCGAGTAATCGCTCGGCCAGCTGATATCCGTTGCCGTGGATGCCCACCATCACCACATCTCCACCGTTGGATGCATTGTCCTCGTAAATTTGATAGGCAATCCTGTCAATCCGCTGTGAGATTTGCGTAGGATTCAAAAGCAAGGTTTTGGTTTTCTCCATTACAATATCATTTTGTGGCGAAGTTGATACGCGCTCCGCTTGTGAAGTATTTGGCGTAGTACTGTTCGTCCAGGTGACTGACCATGACGCCTCGTTTCACGCTGGCATGTGCGAAATATCCCTTACCCAGGTAAACACCGACATGTGATACGGTGTAGCGCCTATTGATTCGGAAAAACACCAGATCTCCCTCTTTTAATTCACGCCGATCTATCAGTTCAACTTTTTTATAAATATGCTCGCATCCGCCAGGAATGGGGGTGCAATATATGTTCGTGTATACTTGGTTGGCGAAACCGGAGCAATCAATTCCTTTTTTGCTGTTTCCTGCATAGCGATAGGGGGTACCCAACCACCCTTCAATGAACCCATATAGCGCGAGCTCTTGTATGGTTTCAGCCGGCAGACCGAATACTTGTGAATAGTATTGGCGCAAATAGGTTTCCGGATTGTTGGATTCATGCTCCTTGTAGGATAGTGATTGGGATTCAGCTGAATTATTGACCAGCAGCATCATCAACACAGAAAAAAACAGTTGGAACAGGGGTTTCATATCGTAAAATTACCAAATTCAACCCAAATGCCTTTTCTAGCCACGCAACTCCATAACTGCCACGTTCTCCACATGGTCGGTGTGAGGGAACATATCCACCGGCTGCATTTCCGATAATTGGTAACGGTCATTTAAAAGTGCCATGTCGCGGGCCTGGGTGGATGGATTGCAGCTCACATATACGATTCGCTTGGCACCCGACTCCAGGATCCTTTTCACCACATCGGCATGCATGCCTGCGCGCGGAGGATCCGTGATGATCACATCCGGTTTGCCATGTTCGGTAAAAAATCCGGAGGTGAGCACATCCTTCATGTCCCCAGCGAAAAACCGGGTATTGTCGATTTGATTGAGCTGCGCATTCAGCTTGGCATCTTCAATGGCATCGTTGACGTATTCCACACCGATTACCTTTCCCGCTTTTGCGGAGATGAAGCAGGCAATGGATCCGGTTCCTGTGTACAAGTCATACACCGTTTCATTTCCTGTAAGACCGGCAAATTTTCGGGTGATTTGGTAAAGCGCCAATGCTTGTGAAGTGTTCGTCTGGAAAAATGATTTCGGGCTGATACGGAAATGATAGTCCTCCAGTTTTTCACGAATATGATCTTCGCCATGGAACAGCAGTGGCTGTTGGTCCTGCAAGGAGTCGTTTCGCTTGGTGTTGATCACATACTGAAGCGAGTTGATCCAAGGGAATTGTTCGAGGATGGCTCGCAGCAGTTTTTCACGTTTATCAGTATCGTCCTCTCCAAAAACCACAATGACCATCCATTGTCCTATGGAGGTGTTTCTGATCACCAGGTTCCGCATCAATCCACCATGGTTTTTGAGGTCGTAATAGCTGTATCCGTTCTCCAATGTATAGGTTCGAACAAATCTTCGGATATCACTGGAGCGGCTGTCTTGCAACCAACACTCGTCGATGTTGAGCACTTTGTTGAACTTGCCCGGGATGTGCAGTCCGAGACCCTCCATTTGTCGTGGAGCAACATCATGCATCTCTGAATTCAACAGGTATCGCTTGTTCGTAAAGGTGAACTCCATCTTGTTGCGATACTGTTCGGTGTTTGCTCCGCCGATGATGGGTTGTATTTTGAAGTCTTCGAACCCACCGATCCTGCGCATCGCATCCACCACCGTTTTTTCCTTGAACTTCAGCTGCGTTTCATATTGCGTATGTTGCCGTTTGCATCCACCACACAATCCGAAGTGTTCGCATTTAGGTTCTGTGCGGTAGGGGGAGGGCTGAATGATGTTTTCGACGCGGCCCTCATCGAATGATTTGGATCGCTTGTACACGGCCACGTCCACGACATCTCCGGGAACGGCACCCTCTACGAATACGGCCTTGCCCTCATGCCTTCCAATGCCACGTCCTTGATCAGCAATATCCACGATGTGGATACCGGGCAGTAATAGGTTTTTCATATCTGCAAAGGTATTCAAAACCAACGCCATCAGCCATTTGTTGTTGAATATGGGGTTTCTAAAATGCCTCGCCCGCCTTATCTTTGTAATAACTGACACCCACTGCCATGATCACCTATCTCACCGCCTCTGAAGCCATTGCACTCGAGGACCGTTATGGAGCTCACAACTACCACCCGCTGCCTGTGGTGCTCACCCGAGGCGAAGGTGTTTTTGTTTGGGATGTGGATGGCAAGCAGTATTTTGATTTCCTTTCGGCCTACTCGGCCGTCAATCAGGGGCATTGTCACCCTCGAATCATCCGTGCCCTCACCGAGCAGGCCGGCCGCTTAACACTGACTTCAAGAGCATTTCATAACGACCTGTTGGGTCAATATGAGGCCTATATGGCGAAGCTTTTCGGATACGATAAGCTGCTGCCTATGAACACAGGCGTTGAAGCGGTTGAAACGGCTGTTAAGCTATGCAGGCGCTGGGCTTATGAGGTCAAGGGCATCCCTGCCAACCAAGCCGTGATTGTAGTGTGTGAGGGGAATTTTCATGGCCGTACCATGACGGCCGTATCAGCATCCATTGATCCGGATTCACGAATAAACTATGGTCCCTATTTGCCAGGTTTCAAGGTGGTGCCGTATGATGACGTGGCAGCATTGGAGGCGGCATTGGAAGATCCTAATGTGGCGGGATTCCTGTTGGAGCCCATACAAGGGGAGGCCGGTGTAGTGGTCCCAACGGAAGGTTACTTGCTGAATGCATACAATGCCTGCAAGGCACGAAAGGTCTTGTTCATGGCCGATGAAATACAGACGGGTATTGCCCGCACGGGAAAGATGCTCGCTTGTGATCATGAAGGGTTTCGCCCGGATATACTGATGCTGGGCAAGGCCCTCTCGGGAGGTGTTTTGCCTGTTTCAGCGGTTCTGGCCGATGATGAAATCATGCTTTGTATAAAACCTGGTGAGCATGGCTCAACTTATGGTGGTAATCCGTTGGCTTGCGCAGTTGCAATGGAGGCAATGCAAGTGATACAGGATGAAAAGATGGCCGATAATGCCGCCGTATTGGGAGAAACACTGCGAAAGGGCTTAATGAATATCAACGATGACCGTATCAAAGCCGTTCGCGGCAAAGGGTTGTTGAACGCTATTGTTATCGAGCCCCGTGATGGTAAAACCGCATGGGACCTCTGTTTGAAAATGGCCGAAAACGGACTATTGGCCAAGCCAACCCATGGCGACATTATCCGCTTTGCTCCTCCATTGGTCATCAATGAAGATCAGATCAACGAGTGTCTGGGAATCATTGCGAAAAGTTTGAAGGAGTTTTGAATGCAATGCTGATTGGACGGAATTATCCATTTAATCAGGAATCAATCCAATTCTAAAATAATCCTTGCAGACCCTCTAAATCCGTGTCCGGTTTTTTACCAAGGTTCCGAC
>JBEAXM010000311.1:0-7833 GCA_041159805.1 Bacteroidota bacterium | reverse complement strand
GCATCCTCCCAATGCCGCACCAGCGAGTTTTGCACGTCCTATGTTCAGGATATTGAATGCGATGAGATGTCCTTTGCCGACTTCCCCAAGCAGGTTTTCTTTCGGTACCTTACAATCGGTGAAAAAAACCTGACGGGTGGATGAACCTTTAATACCCATCTTATGTTCTTCTTCACCCAGGGAAAGTCCGGGTGTGCCTTTTTCAACCAGAAAGCCAGTGAACTTATCGCCATCCACCTGCGCGAATACCGTGAAAAGATCAGCAAATCCCGCATTGGTGATCCACATTTTTTGACCGTTGAGGATGTAGTGGTTGCCATCATCAGTAAGGATAGCTTTTGTTTTGGCTGCCAAAGCATCAGATCCAGATCCGGGTTCAGTCAAGCAATAAGAGGCCTTGATCGCACCTGTAGCGAGCTTTGGCAGATACTTTTCTTTCTGAGATTGGTTGCCGAAATACAAAATCGGAAGCGTGCCAATGCCGGTGTGCGCCGCCATGGCTACTGCAAACGAGTGGCCAGCACCTGCTTTTTCAGTCAATAGCATTCCGGTCATGAAATCCTTACCAAAGCCACCGAACTCCTCAGGTATTGAGACCCCAAGGAGTCCCAGTTGCCCTGCCTTGTCGAGCAAGGAGGGCATCAAGCCAGGTTCCAATGCATCAATGCGGTCAAGTATGGGAAACACTTCGGCATCCAGGAAATCATCGGCCATTGAGGCCATCATCTTATGCTCCTCGTTGAATTCCTCAGGAATGAATATGTCATCACTATGGGACTCACTGATGATGAATGAACCGCCTTTGGCAGGATTGTGGGATGCATTTTCCATTTAAATACGTTTTTTCAAATATAGTCAACACTCAATCAATCAAGATTGTGATGTCATCTACGAAAAAAATAAAAACAGGTTCAGTTTATGAACTCAAAAACACCTGCGGCGCCTTGGCCTGTTCCTACACACATGGTTACCATTCCGTACTTCTTTTTGCGTCTACGAAGCTCATTGATTACCTGTACGGTGAGCTTCGCCCCTGTGCAACCTAGAGGATGGCCCAAGGAAATGGCCCCACCGTTCACATTCACTATTGAGGGGTCGAGTTGGAGTTCTCTGATCACGGCGAGTGATTGACTTGCGAAGGCCTCATTGAGTTCAATCAGGTCGATCTGGTTCAGTGACATTCCGGTTTTTGAAAGTACGCTTGGGATGGCGGAAACGGGCCCAACCCCCATGATACGGGGCTCAAGGGCCGTGACCGAGTAGCCAATAAATCGGGCGATTGGAGTCGCGTTTATTTTTTTCAGAAAGCGCTCGGAAACGACCATTGCAAACGCGGCTCCGTCGCTGGTTTGAGAGGAATTGCCTGCCGTCACGCTGCCTTTGGAATCGAACACCGGTTTCAAGGAGGCAAGTTTTTCAACCGTGGTGTCGGCTCTTGGTCCCTCATCAGTGTCAAGAATGGTTACGCGTTGGCGCTTTTTTTCGTTCTCGTCGAGGAAAGTCTCCTTGTTTTCAAATGGCACTATTTCGTCCTTGAAGCGACCGTTTTTGATGGCATCCAATGCTTTCATGTGCGAATGGAACGAAAACTCATCCTGGTCGCCTCTTGAAACATTATACTCCTTTGCTACGGCCTCTGCGGTTAACCCCATACCCCAGTACCACTCGGGGTGTGCCTTTGCAACATCATAGTTGGGAACGATTCGCCAGCCCCCAAACGGAATGGGAGACATGGTTTCAACCCCTCCTGCAATGATACAATCAGCCATGCCGGCTTTGATCTTTGCGGAAGCGATGGCGATGGTTTCAAGACCGGATGCGCAATACCTGTTTACCGTCATACCAGGCACCTTTACCGTATCCAACCCCATCAACGAAACCATACGGCCTAGGTTCAGACCTTGTTCCGCCTCGGGAGTGGCGTTGCCAACGATTACATCATCTATCCACTCCTTATCAAAATTCGGAATCGTTGAAACCAGATGTCGGATAACATGGGAGGCAAGCACATCGGCCCGTACCGAGCGGAACATGCCTTTAGGGGCCTTACCCACAGCAGACCGAAAGCCGGTCAGCAGAAAAGTGTCCATTTCAGTGGATCATTTCTTAGGATCAGGTGTCGCTTTGCCGCCTTTTTGGTTTTTAGGATCGGCCTTTTTCTTGGCTTCAGCGGCCTTCTTTTCGGCTTCAGCTTTTTGAGCGGCATCGGCTGCCACATCCACGCCGTCCTTGTAGTTCACCGTGCTGACCAAAGTGCCTTTTCGGTTATAAACCTTCCACTCGCCGTCTTTTTTGCCGTTTTTGTAAGGGGTTTCAGCTTGGACTTCGCCAGATTCAAAATATTTGGTCCATTTCCCATGTTTCTTCCCCTCCAGATACTCGCCCTCCTGCTTCACGTTTCCAGAGTAGAAATATCGGATATAGGCACCTTCCTTAACACCATTTTGATATTCGGTTTCCTCCATTATTTTGGAGTAGGGATAAAACCTCTTGGACATACCATGACGGACATCGTTCACATATTCGATCTCATGGATCAGTTCCCCTCCGGAGTTGTAAAACTTCCAAACACCTTGCTTCTGCCCGATTTCATCAGTCTTGTTTTTATGCTTGTCCTTTCCCGGTGCATATTTGGGCTTCTCCTCGGTTTGTGAAAAACCAAGGAAGGGCAACAAAAGGATAAGAGCCGTTAACTTTAGGATGAACTTCATTTTGGTAGGTGCTTGTTTCATGCTGTTTGGGCCTAATTACCCAAGGGTTAAAAATAATAAACTAGCTTCAATTTCGTAACGGTTTGCCGGATGTCAAAATGCTTTGAATACGTTCCAAGGTCTTTTTTTCTCCGCAAAGTGATAGAAACGCCTCTCTTTCAAGGTCTAAGAGGTATTGTTCAGACACCAATGCGGGGCTGGAAAGGTCGCCTCCACACAAGATATAGCCCAGTTTTTCTGAAATCAATTGGTCGTGGGAGGACATAAAATGACCGGCGAGCATCGCATTGGCTCCTGCCTGAACCATTCCAAGGGCGGATTTTCCAAGAACGCGGATGTTGTTTCTTTTGATGGGCGTCGTATATCCGCCTTCAGCAAGTGAAAGAACCCTCTCCTTGGCCTTTTGGAGCAAAAGATTATTGTTCATGCATACCAAGTCCTTTCCATTTGATAGGATTCCAAGGTCAAATGCCTCGTGGGCAGAGGTCGATACTTTGGCCATTGCAATTGTGAGGAACCGGTTTTTGAGGGTGTTGGTCTCCATGTCACCATCTTCGTAATCATCGCTTATCCTCAAAGCGAACTCCTTGGTTCCACCCCCGCCAGGTATCAATCCTACTCCGAACTCGACCAACCCCGTATACGTCTCTGCGGCGGCAACAACACTATCTGCATGGAGTAACATCTCACAGCCGCCACCCAGGGTCAAGCCATGAGGGGCAACAACTACCGGTATGGAAGAGTAACGGACACGCATATTGGTGTTCTGGAAAGCCCTGATGGCATAATCAAGCTCATCATACTCCTGCTCGACAGCAAACATGAACACCAAGGCGAGATTCGCTCCTGCTGAGAAGTTTGCGCCTTGGTTGCCTATAACCAAACCCTTGAAGTCCTTTTCCGCCAGATCTATCGAGTGGTTGATGCCCTGCAGCACTTCCCCTCCAATGGAGTTCATCTTCGTGTGAAACTCAAGATTTAAAACTCCATCACCGATATCGAACAGGCTGCACCCTTGGTTTTTCCAAACAACCTTTTCACCTCTCAGGATGTTCAGGTCAATGGGCTTTGACTCAGTTCCCGCTTGTTTATAGGATTTGGACTGGTAATCGTAATGGAATCTATTTCCATTCTCAATTTTGTAGAAGCTGGTTTTGCCATTTTTCAGCATTTCTTCAACCCAGGATGCGATTGGAAGGCCTGATTTTCGCATCAACTCGGCAGCCTCACTCACACCTACCGCATCCCATGTTTCAAATGGTCCCGACTCCCATCCGAACCCTGCTTTCAGGGCCCTGTCTATGCTCAGCAAGTCATCTGACACTTCAGGAATTCTGAGGGAAACATAGCTGAAAACACCACAAAACAGGTGTTGATAGAAGGCCCCCGCCTTGTCTTTTCCATTGAACAGGCATTTCAGTCTAAGGTCCAAGTTTTCGATGCCTTTTGCCTCCTCCAATGTTGCAAATCGGCTCTTTTTCTGGGGGTGGTAATCCAGTGTCTTCAGATTCAGCGAAAGGATTTCCGTTTTTCCGTTAGCGTCCTTTGTTTTCTTATAGAACCCTTGTCCGGTCTTGTCGCCGAGCCATTTTCGTTCAGCCATGGTCTCAACGAATGCCGGTAACTCAAACATATGCCGTTGCTCATCATTCTCGCAGTTGGCGTGTAATCCATTTGCAACATGAATCATGGTGTCAAGGCCCACCACATCGGTGGTTCGGAATGTGGCCGATTTCGGGCGTCCCAGTACGGGTCCCGTTAATCGATCCACCTCTTCAACGGTCCAGTCGCCTTTGTCTACGAAATGCAGCAGCGACATGATTGCATAAACTCCTACACGGTTCGCTATAAATGCAGGCGAGTCCTTGCAGATTATTGTTTCCTTGCCAAGAACCGTTGTTCCGAAGTCGACCAGGAATGATATCAGTTCGCTGCTGGTGTCGGAAGTGGGAATGATCTCCAACAACCGGAGGTATCTTGGAGGGTTGAAAAAGTGGGTTCCGCAAAAATTCCTGCGGAAATCAACGGACCTCCCTATGCTGATTTCGCTTACCGGAATACCCGACGTGTTGGAGGAAACGATTGTTCCTGGCTTACGGTGTTTTTCCACTTTTTCGAAAAGTTGCTGTTTTATGTCCAACTTTTCGATTACGGCTTCGATAATCCAATCACATGTTCCGATCAGATGCATGTCATCCTCGAAGTTACCTGTGGATATGCGATTCAGATATGATTTTCGGTATAGCGGAGAGGGGTTGGACGCAACAGTTTTCTGAAGTGATTGGTCAACTATTGAGTTCCGAAGCTTCTTCAAGGAGGGATCGGTTACCTCCTTTGCGGGTATGTCCAGCAAAACCACTTCAAATCCGGCATTCGCAAAATGACATGCGATTCTCGAGCCCATGATTCCTGAGCCAAGAACGGCCACTTTTTTTATGTTGCGATTCATGTCGGTCGAGTTTATGGGTGAGCTTTGTTCCTTATGTTATCTGGAACCGGCTATTGTTGTTTTGCGAAAATGATGATGTTGCAAGGTTCGGTTTTTTTTGCCTTTTCGTCCTCGTCTGGTGAGGAGGGTGGAACGGCGTTCTTGTAAATGATTACGAAGGACTTGCCTACAAGTTCCTTGTTGGCCACTCTGAAATCTGCCGATACGAACTCGCCATATGAACCGCAAAACGACAGCTTGTTTTCATCTGCGGATTCGAAAAAGAGTTCACAATCTGTTTTATTGCAGGATACGGATTTGAAAACAGCCGTGACGGTTTTCAGCGAGGAATTGGCAGGAGGGGTCATATTCACACCAGGACCCGAGGAACTATCGGATGAGGTCGGTTCCTCTTGATCGGTGGTATCTTTCAACTCGACAAAGTCGCTGTCGGACATGACGCCTAAATCCTCCATGTAATCAATGTCGTTTTCCAATCCTGCCGTATCGTTCTGCTCCATTTCCGGGTCGGCCAGGTCAACGGGTTTTACGGGTTGGTTGCCGCACGAGTAAATAGCCAATAAGGCCATAAGACTGAGGGCTGGAATAATCGTTTTTTTCATTGCCATGGTAAGCATTTGGGCATATCTGTTTTCAGTGGTTGTCGATTATGTAGAGGTTAACCATTAAAGGTTGTAGATCCGATCGACAATAGTCCTGTTGTTTTCAATGATAACCTTGCGTTTCAAACTCAATTTTGGCGTCATTTCACCTCTTTGGATGGAGAACTCGGCGGGAAGCAATTCGGCCTTTTTGATGGCCTCAAAATTACCAAGTGACTTGTTGATAAGCTCTATTTCCTCGTTTATTTTTTTCTTCACCTCGGGGTGTGATGCGATTTCCAAATCCGATTCGAAAACAAGTCCCATCTGGTTACCCCATTCCCTTATGTGGGCGAATGCAGGTACTATGAGTGCCGAGGCGAATTTTTGATTTTCTCCAATGACCATGGCTTGTTCTATGAACCTGGATTCCTTGAGCTTGTTTTCGATGTATTGGGGTGCGATGTATTTTCCACCCGATGTTTTGAAGATTTCCTTCTTGCGATCGGTGATTCGGAGCTTGTCCCCTTTCCACTCTCCAATATCACCGGTATGGAACCATCCTTCTCCATCGATGACTTCGGCGGTTAGATCAGGTCTTTTGTAATATCCCATCATCAGATTAGGCCCTTTGGTCAATATTTCGCCGTCCTCTGCGATTTTGACCTGAACCTGGCTGATGACTCTTCCTACGGTTCCAACTCCCATTCCTCCTGGCTCCAATGTGTTCACGGTTATCACAGGTGAGGTTTCTGTCAATCCGTAGCCCTCCAGAATCGGGATACCCGCCGCCCAGAATATTCGTGCAAGTTTAGGGTTCAGCGCCGCTCCACCCGAAACGATGGCTTTCACATTTCCACCCAGTGCCTCGCGCCACTTCGTGAAGATGATCTTGTTAGCCAATGCCAATTGAATCCTGTAGGATAATGAACCTGGCTTTTCCGGGTCATATTTCAATCCTAACTCAACAGCCCAGAAGAACAGTTTCTTCTTGGTTCCCTCCAATGAGCTTCCTTTGGATACGATACGGTCGTACACTTTTTCTATGAGTCGAGGTACTGCTGAAAAGGCCACGGGTTTCAGCTCCCTGATGTTATCGCCAATGGTTTCCATGCTCTCGGCATACCACACGGATGCACCCAGATACATATACAAGTAGGTGAGCATCCTCTCATAAATGTGATTCAAGGGTAGGAAACTCAGTACCCGATCTCCTGCTTTAACCGGGGGGAGGTCTTTCACTGAAATAAAGTTGCTCACCAGGTTGCTATGGCACAACATGACACCTTTGGGGTCACCGGTTGTTCCGGATGTGTAAAGAAGGGTTGCCAAGTCAGTTGGTTGTATACCCTCCTTTATGCTTTGCAGCTTCTGAGGGTTTTGATTGCTTTCTCCCAATTGGACCAGTTCCTGGAAATGCTTGGCACCATCCACTTGGTTGAAAGTGTAAATGGCTGGTGGGCTCACCATGCCATGGCAGGCCTTACGGGTTTTTGATTCCAGTTCTGCAGAGGAGACCAATACGATTTTCACCTCGGCATCCAGCAATATGAAACGGAGGTCATGGTCGCTGATGGTAGGGTAAATGGGTACATTGACAGCACCTGTTTGCAATATTCCCATGTCAGCAAAATTCCATTCCGGCCTGTTATTCGATATCAGCGCAACTTTATCCCCAACTCCGATACCCAGTTGAAGTAATCCGTAACTTACGTTATCTGCGATGCTTTTAAACTGCTCTGTGCTGTACGACACCCATTTTCCATTCTCTTTTCCGGCCAAGGCGGATTCCTGAGGAACGTTTTTCAATTGGTGCTCAAGGATGTCGAATAGTTTTACAACGGACATGGTTTTTTCTTGTTGATTGAAACAAAATAAGGCAATTTTGAGGTAATATGACGGAAACTTCAAACGGCTTTAAGAGGGCTTTTTTCAAAGGGAATGATCTTACCAAACAACTTGGCATTCAGCTACCGATTATAATGGCGCCAATGTTTTTGGTTTCCAATGAAAGCATGTTGCGAGAGGCACTGCTTTCGGGCATCATGGGCGTATTCCCAACATTGAACTTCAGGGATGGAAACCGCCTAAC
>JBEAXM010000019.1:0-4927 GCA_041159805.1 Bacteroidota bacterium | reverse complement strand
GTATGCAACCCAAGAAGCAGGCCAAGATTGTACAGGTGCCGCTGACCGAGCCGCAGTTTGATACCAAAATACATGTAAAGCTGGTTAACCGAAAGGGTGAAACATTCGTGATGACCAAGAGAATCATAGGTGACAAGATTGATTGGCATGCGCAAACATCCTCGCAGAAACACCTGAAACTTGTATTGGGAACAGAGGATGTCACCGAGTTTGATAATGAAGTAGTACTAATAGGTAATTAACAACCATAAAAATCAAGAAACATGAAAAGAAAAATCGGATTGTCCATGTTGGCATGTATCATGCTGGCAGGACCGTTGGCCGCCACCAATGTGAACTTTGGCGATGCATTGAGAAGGGGACTGGTTCGGTTTGAAGTGGAACCGGGTGGTGACGGATATCGGAGCATGGGTATAAACGTTCAAAACATCTCACCATCACCAATCAATGTGACTTTGGAAACCGGCAGGATTTTCCATGCCATCGAACCCAACATACAGCCGTATGTTGTTACAAGACCCGCAATCATCACATTGAATCCCGGTGAAACAGAGGAGGTGTTTTTACACGCACGCTGTGGCAACAGCGCAGCCAGTAGCGCACGCAACGGAACCCATTTCACCCGAACAAACATGGGGTCCGACGCCATGGTAGCCACGTTACAGGACATGAACAGACACCGGGTGTCCAGCGATATGTTTTATGCAAACGTCGTGTGGCACTACACCAACAACCATGATCTATCCTCCATAGTCTACAGCGACACCGATGAACAGGTATACAATGCAATCATGAGGGGTATATGCGAACGGGAAAACAAGAGTCTGGCAAAGTATCAGAAAACCTTCAAGCCGGCTGAAAGCGGGGATGATCTCGAATTTTCAGGGATGGTTGAAAGGATAAAATCCGACTTCAACGTGGTTTTGGAAGAGGCAGCCGACTTGAAAGTGGCATTGCTTGACAACAACGGAAATACCGTAAAGGTATTTGGATACTTTATGCAAGTTCCAGAGGGCGCATTCAATGCCCCGGTAGAATTCGAACCATTGGGAATCCAACGCGGTCAGTACATGCTATCCTTGATTAACCAGGATAACGAGACCGTTGAGCAGATTCCAGTCGAGATCTGATAATATTTGACTTTCCTGCATGAGGACATCGCTGATGTCCTCATGCATTTTCATTAACTTTTCAAGCCGCTTTTCAACATGCTCATCAAAACATTCGGTAGTGCCGTTTACGGCATCGATGCCACCACCATCACAGTAGAAGTCAATTGCGACACGGGCACCAAGTTCTTTCTTGTCGGATTGCCCGACAATGCCATCAAGGAATCGCAGCAGCGACTTGCTGCAGCATTCAAGAACACGGGCTACCGCATGCCAGGCAAAAAAATAGTAGTCAACATGGCACCGGCAGATATCCGTAAGGAGGGATCTGCCTATGACCTGACCATCGCCATTGGCATACTCGCCGCATCAGGACAAATACCACCTGATGGAATAGAAAACCACATGATCATGGGAGAACTTTCATTGGATGGCAAACTGATGCCCATCAAAGGTGCACTACCTATTGCCATCAGGGCACGCGAGGATGGATTCAAGGGTTTTTTCCTTCCGATTGAAAACGCTCGTGAAGCCGCAATCGTGGAGGGGATTGATGTATATGGCATCCACGACATCACAGAGCTGATTGCATTCCTGAAAAGCGAAACACAGCTTATCCCAACGAAAGTGGACATCAGAAAAGAATTTGAAAACATTCAGGAGAAAAACGATCTTGATTTTGCCGATGTGAAAGGCCAGGAAAACATCAAACGTGCGCTTGAGATTGCTGCAGCAGGAGGTCATAATGCAATATTAATCGGACCACCTGGAGCAGGAAAAACCATGCTGGCCCGCAGACTGCCCACCATACTACCACCAATGACCGTAGAGGAGGCGCTGGAAACAACCAAGATTCACTCGGTAGCGGGAAAAGTCTCAAAAAACAACTCGTTGGTCAGCCACAGGCCGTTCCGCGCACCACACCACACCATTTCAGATGTGGCCTTGGTTGGCGGTGGCGGCAATCCGCAGCCAGGAGAAATATCACTTGCACATAACGGCGTACTCTTCCTTGACGAATTACCTGAATTCAAAAGGACAGTACTCGAGGTGATGCGACAACCTTTAGAGGAACGCAAAGTGACCATATCACGTGCTCGACTTTCGGTCGATTTCCCAGCCAGTTTCATGTTGATAGCGAGTATGAACCCTTGCCCATGCGGCTTTCATAACCATCCGGAAAAGGAATGCGTTTGCGGACCCGGAATCGTACAACGTTACCTGAACCGCATCTCAGGTCCCCTACTCGACCGAATCGACCTTCATGTAGAGGTCACACCGGTCACCTTCTCAGAATTATCGAAGGAGCGGTATTCGGAACCAAGCAGCTCCGTCCGTAAGCGGGTGCAACAGGCAAGGGAGGTACAAGCAGAACGCTTCAAAAACAACCAAGGCGTGTATGCTAACGCCCAGATGGGATCCAGACAATTGAGAGAGGTGTGCAAACTATCGACCGAGTGCGCCGCACTACTTCGGACTGCGGTGGACAAGATTGGTCTGTCGGCACGTGCCTATGACCGAATCTTGAAAGTAGCCAGAACCATTGCGGATCTTGAAGGATGCGAAAACATTCAAGCAGAACATGTGGCGGAAGCCATTCAGTACAGGACCCTGGATCGTGAAAACTGGTCGGGATGATCCGAACAATCAATTTTTCATAAATCGTGTATACAGGTTCTTGGAACCAGATTGTAAACTCACAAAATATACACCATCACTCCATTCATGGACAGGAATTGTTGTTTCACCCTCAAAGTCATCCTGTACATAAATCATGCGGCCGGATAAGTCGTGAATCTTAACCTTAGTCACATCCTTTTCAAAATGGTCACAACGGATATGAATCAGATCACGGGTCGGATTAGGAAAGACATCCAATCGTTCCCTTGAGGCAAGATCCTGCAGCCCTACCGAGCTGTTGTATCCGTACTTGTTCACTTGGAAGTCCCATCTGAATCCGTTTACAAACGTATTGCCATCACAGTTATCGGTTGCGTCTCCAGCCAAATACAGATTGCCATCACCATCCATACCGATGCGCTTACCATAATCAGGACCAATGCCCGAAGGGTCCGACCAAAGCACCTCGTAGCGAAACACGCCAGAAGAGTCATAAGAAACCAGCATGAAATTATAGTTTGTTGAGAAGTTGGCCGTTTCCCATCCAGCAAGATAAACTGCGCCAACCGAATCAATCACCATATCCACCAGGATGTCATCCGATCCAGCCGTGTTGGCATACCGTCGATCCCAAACCAACGATCCGTCGTTGCGGTATTTGACCACTCCAAAATCCGCTTCAATGAATTGACCAAAGGTGCCACCAACAAGGATGTTGTTCACGGAATCCACTTTTACAACAGTGGCTGAGTCAGGATTATTGCTATGGCTATAGTTCTGTATCCAAACGGGATTACCATTCAAGTCGTACTGCGCGGTTACAAAGTTGAAATTGCTCTGACCGGCAACAATGACATTGCCTGATAAATCCAATGCAATTGAGTTGAAGAAATCTCGATCATTGAACAGGGAACCGTAATCATATGTCGTATCCCACAAGATGGCACCAGATGGATTGACTTTCAAAACGAGTCCATCGCTGAGATCACCACTAGGGGATACAAAAGACCCTGCACCGTACACGTTTCCGTTATCGTCAACGGTCATGCATCTGAACAGTTCGGCTTGTCCACCACTATGGTAAGGTAATGCCCACTGCTGAACGCCAGAGGCATCATATGAAATCATGGTTGCATCAAATCCGGTTCCAGAGTTGATAGTTACTGCAGCCACATAAACACCTCCAAGTGGATTGACGGCAATGTCAACCGGATAATCTGCCCCTACGGCGGTTCCTGCGTATACGGTGTCCCAAAGCAGCAAGCCGTTAGAGCTCAATGCTGCGGTGTAAATGTCGCGGTAGGATGAACCGCCAGAAGTATCAATGGTACCTGTCAAATAAACCACTTGGTTTGCATCCACCGTGATTGCAACACCCTTATCAGAGCTTTTTTCAACCAATCCTTGGAATACATAGGACCACTGAAAAGCCCCAGAGGAATCGAGCTTGGCCACCACCAAGTCCTCCAAAGTGTTGTCGCCACCGCGTGAGAATCCGGTTACATAGGAGTTGCCAGCTTCATCAACGTACATGTCGGAGAGCTGATCATCAGCAAAACTATCCCCGTTTCCATAGGCAATCCAATCGGGATTGAGTCCGCCGTTGAACCGCATACATATACGATCACCATTGAGGAATCCCCCTGCATGAACAGAAAACATCCCAACTGCCGCCATTGATCCATTGGCATTGATGGTCAAGTCAGCTGGAAGATCAAAATCACTGGCTGGTCCGTCGTAGATTCGCTTTTCAATCAAGGAGCCTGAAAAATCATATCGCGCAAGGACCCAATCCCTTTTCAAGAAACCGGAAGTGCTAACGGTGAGATCACCTGCAATCACAACAGTGCTGGTAGCTGGATCTACCACGATTGACCTGGCGTAATCGGTTTGAGAAATACTATCGAGTCGCACCTGCCATTGAAATTGCCCAGAGCCATTGAACTTGACGGCGCAGATATCCTGCCCTGTTCCATTGCCGACACTGTTTCCAATCAAGTATGCATTGCCACCAGCATCCAGTGCCATGTCGACAGGATACTCATCACTGTTTGGAGTGGGGTTTGCAAAGGGCGATTCCCATAGCTTGGATCCTGAGGAAGTGTACTTGATCAAATAGTAGTCGCGGTTGGAGGTGGATAGGAAAGGTGCAAAGCCGGCAACCAAAACGTCTCCATTTACATCGATATCCAAATCAA
>JBEAXM010000310.1:0-3481 GCA_041159805.1 Bacteroidota bacterium | reverse complement strand
GGTGGGTTGAAGCTGAAATAACCCTAAAGCTTCGTTATAAATTATCTAACTGTAAAATTCTTGTCACCTTCTTGTCACCTTCTTGTCACTTGTCACCTGTCACCTGTCACCTGTCACCTGTCACTTGTCACCTGTCACTAATCACTAATCACTAATTGTGTATGGATACAACCCAATCAAATTCAAAACCTAAAAAAGATTCATTCTTCCAACAGTTCAAGCGGTTTCTTCAGATGCGCGCCCCAGAAAAACACGATGAATTCATGTGGCGCCAATTGAGAAAGGCCATGGATGAATTGGATTATAATTACATGGCCAATGATAAAAACAGATCGATGCAGCTCAATTTCGGCGACGAAATTTTGAACATGCGATGCTTGTATTATGCCGACAACGGGCACCTGACCTTTCGAGGCAGAATTGCCCAGGAGTTACCCGAAGAGCGAATGGCTGATGTCATGATTTTGGTATCACATCTCAATAATGTGATCGGTCGTAATCGCTTATATATTGATGTTAAAAGTCGTGATCTGGAAATCGTATTGTGGGTTCCTTACTTAGAAGCTATTTGGAATCCTCAAGCCATCAAAGCGGCTTGTTATTGGCAAATTCATATGCATGAAAAATGTCAGCTCGCAATGGAATACATGATCGAGTCAGGCGAAGATCCAGTGTTTGTTTTCGGTTATATAATGAATGCTGATAAGGATAAATAAAGTATAGTTACCAGTTACCAGTTACCAGTTACCAGTGACCGGTCATCGGTCATTGGTCACCGGTCACCGGTCACACTTCACCTAATTACAAACAAAACATGAAAAAAATAATCGCAATTGGCGACATCCATGGAAGAACCATTTGGAAAGATATTGTTCAGCAGCATCTTGATGCTGATCGAATCATCTTTGTTGGTGATTATTTCGATGCGCCCTACGAGAAGCGGCATTTAGGTTTTTTCGGCGATTTGGAATTGGAAAATTTCAATGCCATATTAAAATTCAAGTTGGAGCGTCCCAATCAGGTTGTTTTATTAATAGGTAATCACGACTACCATTATTTGCCGGATGTGGATACAGGTGGTTGTTCCGGGTTTCAGCCAAATATGCATCCCATGTTCAGCAAAGTCTTGATGAAAGCAGTGGGACTTGGAGCAATGCAATGGATTCATCAGGAGGACATGTTTTTGTTCAGCCATGCCGGTGTTACCAAATCCTGGATGCAATTAGTTGGTTTGGACGATGTGTATGCAATCAACAATTTGGAAACTTCAAAATTTGATTACAATTATGAGTACGATAGCAGTGGGTTCGGCGAATCCCCGTACCAGACTCCAATTTGGGTTCGCCCTAGCAGCTTGAATGCCGATAAGCTTGATGGGTTGATACAAGTGGTTGGACATACTCCCCAACATAACGGGGTCAATTCTATTGATGGCTTGCATTTCATCGACTGCTTGCATGAAAGCAAATATTTGATGTTAAAAGATGGGAATACTTATTCGATGAAACATGAACTTTCATGATTCAATTCATGAAATGTGTGATATTATTGTTGAGTGTGTTGGTTATAAGTGTATAAACAGGCAAAGATGATGTAAATGGTATTTCCCAATCCGATACTGTTTTCGTTTTGGAAAAACTCTTTAATTGTCAGCGATGCTAAGTCTTTCTGGGGTCGTTAAATCATTGAGAAGTGCAGTTCCAGCCAATGGTGTATCGGTGTGAAGTATCTGATATGCGGTGTTGATACCTCCGATAGTGATGCTTTACGGCGTGCGATTGTACTTCATTCGTGTGAACAGGTAACAGATAAGTAGGTTTTTCCTTAAGGGATACCTAAGGGATGGGGTTGTCTAATTGTTTCCAACAAAAGCAGTGCATCACATGTTGATGTGGATTGTGGATTAATCAGGATAGGGGAGTATCGGGTGTGGTGAATGATGATTGTTGTTTAGGATTTGACATAAAATGTCAAATCAGCACAATTAATTTCTTAACGGCTTTAATATTAATCCATTAATTTTAACATTGATAGGTTGAATGGTCTGTTTTTTTGCTGTTGAATTTATATTTTAGTGGTAATACTCTTTAAAATTCATGTTTTGAAAATTGTTTTGTTGACCAATGGAATATATTTTGTTGCTCCTGCTGTTTTTTGTTTTGATTCCTGTTTTATCCCAATATCGTTTGGTCAGGATAAAACAAGGGAGGCCATTGGCACAAGTTGAATCAGAGCAGCAGCATAACTCTGTCGCCTCTGAAGAGGTTGTGTTGTCATCTTCAAATTCCCAAGAACATGGCAAACGCCAAATGGCAGTGGATCGTCTCAAGCGTATTCATGATGCCTATCATGGCCGAAACGACCAATTGTTCAACCTCCTTATTTTTGATGACGCCTTTTTTGCCACTTTGAGGTACGAAAAGGGCGCATTGGATTTTTTGCACCAATCGAAGCGTGTAGTGAGTGAGGATGACAGTATAAAGTCAGCCATTTACTACACTCAAGAAATCAAGCGTGACCCACATCAGGCGGCTTTTTACACCAACAGAGGACATTCATTCATGCGGATGGGCATGCACAAGCACGCGTTGCAGGATTTCTCTAAAGCGATTGAGCTTAACGACAAAGAGTCTTATTACTACTACAACCGCGGATTCGCATGGCTAGCCCTCGGCGAACATGGCATGGCTTGGTTCGATTGGCTCCAAGCCAGCAAGATGGGTAATGAGCCCGCCAGGCGGATGATGGGAAAGTAACCGGTGACCAGTAACCAGTGACCGGTGACTAGGCTTCCCGCCATCGCCTCCCGCTACGAGCAGAACAGGAACGCTAATCTTACTGATTTAGCTGATTGACGCTGATTTGATTTAGCACTATTGTAAAATCCGTGTTTATCCGTTCAATCGGCTTCTTCCGTGGTCCCTTTCAGGTCACCGGTCACCGGTCACCCGCGGCGAGGCAAGCCGGTCACTATAAAAAAAAGCCCAACATTACTGTCAGGCTTCTTCGTGGAGTCGGAGGGAATTGAACCCTCGTCCAGACAAGGGACTCATACGCTTTCTACATGCTTAGTAGATTATTGGTTGTAGGGCATGACCGAGGGAATCAACAAACCAAGCCTTGCCTTAGCTCCTTTTTCTCGTTTCCATTTAGGAGCATCGTGGAAACCAACCCGAGAGAACGATACCCGTTGTGCGGCATTAACGGGTGGAACACCGCACCAGGTAGCTTGGACCACGCTATCTGAAGCGTGGGCTTAGGCAATCCATCTGAGACGGATTAAGCCGCAAGCGCGTAAGTGTTTTCGCCACTTAAAGCGTTGAGAGTTGAGATTAACGAGCCATATTCACAACGCTCGGCATGCTTACACACAAACCTCACCTGCTGTCGAAACCGGTCGACCCCAAGTTTTGGTAGTGCGAATATACGCTATTTTACCCCCGTTTTGTATGTTTTGGCTCCATTTTGTCCTGTTTATGAG
>JBEAXM010000100.1:0-17710 GCA_041159805.1 Bacteroidota bacterium | reverse complement strand
CGACAAGTGCTTCATCACCACCTCCTCAGGCCGCGAAAATGAATGTATATCTGTTTCCATTTGTTCTTTTTCTTTTGGTTCATTTTTCGACTCCCCGCCTCCACATGCGGAAAGCAACATTGCGGCAAAGGCGATGGTAGTGTTTAGGCAACTCATTTTTTCGCTTTTGGTGCGAATTTAGTCAAGTGTGGCATGTAATGTCTGAGGTATATCTTTGCAATATGCCCCAGCCAACTCAAGCTGACAGTTCAATGACCTTGAATTCACCTGCGATTGTAATTCAAAGCGACTCTACGGCGCCCGTAAAATCCTTGTTCGAAGGCCATTTGTTACAGTCGGATGGATTTCAAATCAAGCCGATCGTGGCTCGGAATGCCGACTGGTTCTCAATATCATTGTTCGTTCTTTTAGCCTGGTTCACTTGGACCCGTGTGGTTTACAATAAAATAGTCGGGCAGTTGCTAGGCGCGGTTGTCAACATCAACGCCACGAACCAGATTGTGCGAGATGAGAACATCCTGGTACAGCGGGCATCCGTCATGCTTTCGCTGATGTACTACTTCGCTTTCGCGATGTTCGCCTTTCAGGCCATGGAGATTTTCGGCATTGATTCCGCTTGGCTGGGAAGTGGGTTCGTTCGTTTTCTGTTCATCCTGCTTGCTATTGCCTTGGCGTACTCTCTGAAAACAGTTTTGTTGAAGTTATTGGGATACGTTTTTGACATTGAAAGGCCAGCCACCTCGTATATCTTCAACTTGACATTGATCAACAATGCAACGGGTGTGGCATTGATACCTATCGTGCTCTTAATGACATACATGGATGATTGGTGGGTCAATCCTGTGTTTTACCTAGGATTAGGGGTGTTAATTATTTCGTTCATTTACAGACAAATTAGGGCTTTCCGAATATGGACCACTATGCAGGGTGTACCATTTTTTTATTTTATTCTGTACATTTGCACTCTCGAAATTTCCCCTTTGCTTATCCTTTTCAAGGTTGCTCAGGGGTAACCCTTTGATCCAGTGACAACCACGAATAAGGCAGAAACTAAGAGCTCAAAGGTTAAGACCATCCTGGTCACACAGCCAAAGCCAGAGTCTGACAAGTCTCCTTATCACGACTTGGCAAAGAAATTCAATCTTAAAATTGATTTCAGGGAATTTATTCATGTTGAGGGCATCCCTGCAAAGGACTTCCGAAAAGACAAGGTGAATATCCAGGATTTTACTGCAGTTATTCTGACCAGCCGGATCGCCGCCGACCACTTTTTCAGGGTTTGCAACGAACTTCGAATCCCGAATCTGGATCAATTGAAGTATTTCTGCATCTCCGAGTCAACCGCCTTTTATCTCCAGAAGTACATGGTGTATCGTAAGCGGAAGATTTTTTATGGCAAAACAACCATCAACGACCTGATTGATGTACTGAAAAAGCACAAGAAGGAGACATTTCTGCTCCCATGTTCCGACGTCCATAAGCAGGAGATTTCAGATACCTTGACCACGGTGGGCATCAATCATACCAAGGCAATCATGTACAAAACCGTTTGCAGCGACCTATCGGATCTTGCAAATGTGAATTACGACATGCTGGTTTTTTTCAGTCCATCAGGCATTACATCACTGCTCAAGAACTTCCCCAAGTTCAAGCAGAACGAGACCCGAATCGCTGCATTTGGTGCGGCCACCAAACAAGCGGTTATTGACGCTGGTCTTCGATTGGATGTCATGGCGCCCGTACCTGAGGCACCATCAATGACCATGGCCATTGAGCAGTATGTAAAAAAAGCCAACAAGTAATCACGGAACAGGCCATCCACACCACTATCTTTAAAGGGCTTTTTTGCACATTTCATGAGTCCTGCCTTGTACCATTTCCCTAAAAGCTTCAGACTGCACCTTAAAAGCGATTTTGAAGGGTTATTCCGTTCAAGAAAAACAATCCGTGCATTCCCTTTTGTAACGCACGTGGCCTCGGTGCCTTTCAATGAGGTGCCAGTTCGCATAGCCGTATCAGTACCCAAGAAACGATTGAAAAGGGCGGTAGACCGAAACAAGGTGAAAAGGTTTGTCAGGGAGGTCTTTCGGCTCAACGTACATCGTTTCTGGAAAGTGGAATCCAACCACTCCGAAACCCTTCATTTGCTTTTTGTGTACCAAGGAGAAAAGCCCCCCGACTACGATACGGTTTCGGATAAAATAATCTTAACTTTACAACGTTTGAAGGGAGAAAATGAATCGGATTGTAGCTAATATCGCGATTGCTCCCATTCGGTTTTATCGTAAGTTCATCTCACCCATGCTCCCTCCGTCATGCCGATATGTGCCCAGTTGCTCTGAATATGGAATTCAGGCAATACAAAAGCATGGTGCGGTCAAAGGTGGCTGGTTGACTTTGAAACGAATTTGCTCCTGCCACCCATGGGGTGGACATGGTCATGATCCCGTCCCCTGAAAATCCTGAAATTCCAATCAAATGATATTTCCCAAGCTAAATCGAAAATTTAAAACCTGGTTATTGGTTCTGTCGCTATCGGCCGGCGCCATGCTATCCTTCAGTTTCAAAGACGAGTTTTTTGAGATTTCTCGTAACATCGACATTTTCGTTTCCATGTACCGCGAATTGGACATGTACTATGTCGATGATATAAAGCATGGTGAAATCATGAAAAATGGTATTGATGCCATCCTTGAATCATTGGATCCGTACACCAATTACATCCCTGAATCCGAAATAGAGGATTATCGCTTCATGACCACCGGGCAATATGGAGGAATCGGTTCCATGATAGGACAAAAAGGGGAATATGTGGTGGTGACAGACCCTTATGAGGGATTTCCTGCACAAAAAGCCGACCTGCGGGCCGGAGATGTCATTTTGGAGATTGATGGTAAAACCATCAAAGGCAAAAAGACGGATGAGATCAGCAAGATCCTCAAAGGTCAGCCCAACACCCAGGTCAAGTTGCTCATTAAAAGACCTGGCGAATCTACTCCAATGGAGAAGGTCATAACCAGGGCGGAGATTAAAATCAATTCCGTGCCCTACTATGGCATGCTCGACAACGAAGTTGGATACATCAAGCTCACTGGTTTCACCGAAAACGCATCCCAAGAGGTTAAAACCGCATTACTGGATCTGAAGAATAAGAACAATGCAAAATCCATCGTACTCGACCTGCGTGGAAATCCCGGTGGTTTGCTGAATGAGGCGGTTGACATTGTGAACCTCTTTGTGGATCGTGGTATCGAAGTGGTAACCACCAAAGGCAAGGTCAAGGAGTGGGACAAGTCGTACAAGGCCATGAACGCACCCGTCGACACACAAATACCCTTGGTGGTATTGGTGAACAGCGGATCGGCTTCGGCCTCTGAAATTGTTTCAGGCAGCATACAAGACCTGGATAGGGGTATCGTGATCGGCCAGCGTACCTTTGGAAAGGGATTGGTTCAAACAACACGACCATTGAGCTACAACTCCCAGCTGAAGGTTACAACGGCTAAGTACTATATCCCCAGCGGCCGCTGCATACAGGCACTTGACTACTCACACAGAAACGAAGATGGTAGCGTAGGAAAGGTGCCCGATAGTTTGGTTTCCTTGTTCAAGACTAAAAAAGGCCGTGTTGTGGCTGATGGGGGAGGCATTTCTCCCGATTGGGCCATCAAACCCGAAGAACTGAGTAACATTTCCCGAAGTCTGATCACCAAGCAACTCATTTTCGATTACGCTACCGAATACCGTTCCAAGAACCCCTCAATCGCACCTGCAAAATCATTCAAGCTTACGGATTCGGAGTACGAGGCGTTTGTTGCATGGCTTGCCGACAAGGATTACGATTATGTCACCCGTAGCGAAAAGTCATTGGATGAACTCAAGGAAATCGCCATCAAGGAGGAGTATTTCGAAGGAATGAAGAAGGAGTTCGAGGCGTTGAAAAAAACATTAATGCACGATAAGGAAGCTGATTTGAAAAAGTTCAAACCTGAAATCATGGAACTGCTCCAGGATGAGATCTCCAGCAGGTACTATTTCCAGAAGGGTAGGATTGAGAACGCCTTTAGCTATGACCCGGATATACTCAAGGCCATGGAAGCGCTGAAGGACAAAGCCGTCTTCGATAATATCATGACCAAAGGTCCTGATATCAACCGTAAATAGGTAACCTTTTACGTTTCGGTCCGTTATGGGTTTGATGGTATTTGGATTGACAAGCGATAGACTCTCACGCGACATCTATTATTTTGGATTGTTGTTGTTGGCTGTTTCGTTGCCGCTATCCAAGTTCACCATGAGCATTGCGCAATTCATGATTGCCGGTTCTTGGTTGATGGGAGGGGATTTCCAAAACAAGTTCAAGCGTCTTGTAAGCTCACCTGTACTCCTGCTTTTCTTGGCCGTTTACCTGATGCATGTGTTGGGTGTGCTATGGTCCGAGGACACGGCCTCTGCTTGGCGGGATGTCAGGATCAAACTGCCCTTGTTACTGCTACCGCTACTGATTGGCACCTCTCCTAAGTTGCCAATGGTGCGCTTCGAATGGGTACTTCGTGCAGTGGGTATTGGAGTTTTGATTTCCACACTTATCGGATTTCTGGTTCACAAAGGATTCATAGCGCATGAAGTAAAGGATATAAGGGATATCAGCATTTTCATATCCCACATCCGTTTGTCGCTGCTTTGTTGCATTTCGGTATTCATTGCTCTTTGGTTCATGAACCGCAAGGGGCCCGTACTGGAGTCCTTTCTATGGCTGTTGGCGATGGCATGGATGATCTACTTCGTCATGCTGCTGCAAAGTCTGACATCCATGCTCATTATCGCCCTACTGATTGCCATTTACATGCTCGTGGTATTTTTCAGGGGTCGCTTGCTCATGATTCGGATTTTTTCCGGAACAGCCCTTTTGATTTGTGTTTTCCTTGTTGTTCGAATGATGTATCTGGTTGCAACAAGTTATGCCATCAAGGATACCATGCCCTCAAACCCAGTAGTTGAATACACTGCATCAGGGCGACCATTTGTGACCAATACCGGAAACCTCCAGTTGGAGAACGGCTATTATGTTTGGAAGCGCATTTGCGAAGATGAGTTGCGCCAGCAGTGGAATGACAGGAGTGCATTGAATTACGATGGACGCGACCTCAAGGGCCATGAAATAAGATTCACCTTGATTCGCTTTCTGACTTCCAAAGGACTTGATAAGGACTCAGCCGCCATTACCAGGTTAACCGCAAAGGAGTTAAAGGCAATAGAATCGGGAATCGCCAATGTGTTTTACATTGAACACAGCGGACTGACCGCCAGATTGCATCAGACTATCTGGGAGTATCAGAACTATTTGAAGAGTGGTGATCCTACCGGTCATTCCATTACCCAAAGGTTGGAGTACTGGAAAACCGGATGGCATATTTTCAAAGCCAATCTGTGGACAGGGGTGGGTACAGGCGATTTGCAAATGGAATTCGACAGGCAATATGAAGCGTCCCAATCAAAACTGACCGATCAATGGCGGCTGCGCACACACAACCAATACCTATCCATTGGTGCCGCTTTCGGTATTTTAGGATTGATGCTCTTTATGGCGATGTTGTTTTGGCCGGTTATTTTGGCCATCAGACTTAGGGATCATCTTTATTTGGCCTTTTTGGCTACAGCTATGTTGTCGATGTTGTCAGAGGATACCCTCGAGACCCAAGCAGGTGTTACCTTTTTTGCTTTTTTTAGTTGCCTGTTTCTGTTCGTTCACCCCTTAAATCGGTACATTCGCGTAAAGAAACCATCCGTACAAGCCGATAGAGGGTAATTTCAGGCATCGACGGAAATAACTTATTATCAATCAGTAGCAAAATCCGAGGTTAATAAACTCAGGGTTATCAACAGAAAAAACCATGTTCCCAATTAATGATAGGGCAGGTGATTCCGACCGGCAGTTCCAAAACGCGGTCGAAATGTTGCGCAACGGCGACTTGTCCGGTGCGGCTACTCTTTTAACCCGGATCACACACGCATCTCCAAAACATTCCAAAGCATGGATGGAGCTGGGAAAGATCCTGATGACCCATTTGGACGATCCTGAGTATGCGGCCGACTGCTTCAAAAAGGCAATCGATGCAACCCCTTCCATGTCGGTTGCTTATCTCGCTTACGCGGATGCATTGTTTCGCTTGGAGCGATTTTCCGAGATGAATGCAGTTTTAAACCAAGCGAAGGAAGTGAAAGGTATCCGAAAGGATCTTTTATTCGAAAAGTTCGCGTTGCTGATGGAAAGTCAAGGTAGATTGGATGAGGCCATCAATCACTACCGTAAGGCTTTGCTGGACTCTTTTTCAGATGAAGACATCGCTCGATGTGAAAAAGGCATCGGTCGCTGCAATATCAAGAAGAAGTACAGCTGATTCGCTTCGACAACGGTTAGCTTACGCTCATTTTCATAAATCGCGTTTTTTCAAGTTGTAAACGGACCCCGCAACCATAAACGGTTCCATTCTTTTTTAAAAAGGCCAACTGATTAGAAGGCTAATTGTGCTACAAAAGACATCCGTCAGCCGATTCATGCTTACTCATGAAATCAACAATCGCCTTTTTGATAAGGTCGGCTTGGATCGGTGAAAACCGATGGTGGAATTTTTCGGACTATCCTTCAGCGCATCGAATGATAATCCAACTTCCACTGGAAAAACTCACTCCGCTGCGTCGTTGCCGGCCAACACGGTTGCTGTCGCGGCTTCCACCCACTGGTTGGTAGAGTATAAATCGGGTAGGAAAATGGTGAAGACTGTGTTTTCCCCTTTGTTGCAACTCATCTCGATGAATCCGCCAAGGCGGTCAACGGCGTTTTTCACCACGTAAAGCCCCAGTCCGTTACCTTCAGATCGGTAATTCCCTTTGTTGAACATATTGAAGATGTTCTCCCTTGCAGCTTCTTCAAAACCGACGCCATTGTCTTCCACTTTTATTTGCACACCATGCATATGGTCTTTCACGGTGATGTTCACAAACGCCTCTTTGTTCTTGTCGTGGTATTTGATGGAGTTGTCGATCAGGTTTTGCAGAATCAACACCAATAGTTTCTGGTCAGTGCGCATTTCCCTGCGGTTTTCGATATCGAACAACCTTCTTACCGCATAAAAATTATCATCGCGGTTGATGCCTTGAATGGCCAGCGATATGGCACCCCTGAAATCGATAGGCTCGGGAATGAGCTTTTCACGTTTGATGCGTACCACATTCAGCATCTCGTTGAGCATTCGCTCAAGTTTTTCCGCCGATGAACGGATCATTTTTACACATGGAGAGCCTTCCGCCTCTTTTTCCAATATATGAATGAGTCCTAGTATTGATGACAGAGGTCCTTTCAAGTCATGCGAAGTGCGGTAAATGAAAGTGTTCAGTTCACGTTGAGCGGTCTGGAAGCGCTCCTCGGCTTTTTTGCGGTCACTGATGTTGGTGTATGTTATCAGCATGCCGAAAAAATCACCATGCTCATTGCGAATGACAGAGCATCCGATCATGCACCACATTTTTTCACCTGTGCGATTGGTGATTTGCAGTTCGTATTGGAAGTTTCCTCCTGTGGTTCCGTTTCCGAACTCCTCAGACAACATTCCAAACAACGTTTCGGGGAAGATCTGGGATGGAAGTTTATGTCCAAGCAGGTCGCAAACCTGGTATCCGGTCAATGATTCGAACTTCTTGTTTGCAAATTTCAACACACCGGTCTTATCCAGGTAAATGAGCCCCTCATTCATTGTTTCCAGCAAATTGCTGTAGTCCTGTTCCTTTTCTCGTATGGCCTTTTCAGCTTCCTTGCGATGGGTGATCTCGGTATGTGTTAACAATGCCCCGCCTATCCTGCCACTTTCATCCATCAACGGAGTGCCTTTCACACTGAACCAAACGGGCTCGCCTTTTCTGTTCACGATGCTTACTTCCCTCGCATCCTCATTGGTAAGAATCGAGGTGACAATATTCTTGCGGTTGAGCGTGTCGTTGTCCGTAAGCAGACAAGTGAAATCCGTTCCGTTCAACTCCTCATCCGTATATCCTGTTATCTCGGTGAATTTCCGGTTTGCAAAGCGTATGATGTTTTCATTGTCTATGAACATCACGCCATCATTGATGGTGTCCAATAAGAGCTTATATGCCTCCTCGGAGCTTTTTATTTTCAGTTCAGACAATTTACGTTGATTGATGTTTCTGGCGAAGAACGAAACACCTGCTATCTCCCCGTGGTGGTTCACGATAGGGTTCACTGAGATCTCCAAATAGTGATGCTCTCCGGGTGGAATCACGATTTCCGTTTCTGTCCGGAATCGCTCTCCACCTGCAGCCCTTTGGAAGCAATTGAGAAAGAAATCCAGGTAATCGGCTGGAATAAAATCCGTAACCAAGTCTCCCACCATTGGCTTTCTTCCGCAAAGGGACCTCATGGCCTCTGTAAAGGCGTGGTTAACGCTAAGTAACTCCAAATCCAAATCAACCGCCCATATGCCATCCTTGGTATTCTCAATCAACGCCTCTTGACGGAGTTTGGTGATCAGTATCTCATTCTCCGCCTTTTTTCTTTCAACGGAGTAGGTGAGGGAACGGGCGATCAAATCGGGTGTCAGGTTCTTTTTGATCAAGTAGTCCTGAGCCCCCTCATGCAATGCCTCCAAAGCCAAACGCTCATCCTCCAGGCCAGTAAGTATTACCACTGGGACATTCTCGCAAACGGTACGGATTGCACGAAAGGTGTCCAATCCGGTGCTGTCGGCAAGATTTAGATCCAGGAAGATGATATCCGGCTTTCCTACGGCTGCCATTTCCAAACCTGTTTGAAGGGATCGGGCAACTTGAAGGGAATTGGTTTTAAGTCCTGTTTGACAAAGCATTTGATCAAACAAGTTGATATCCAAGCTATTGTCTTCGATAAGTAAAATTTTGTATCGCATAGGCATCAGGATTTAGGCAAACATGACAAAAGTCAATCGACCCCTAATACGATGGAACACCTATAAAAGGTTACAAAACCCCTGGGCTTTCGAGGCCGAAATCAGTGCTTGAAATAATCCTCAACAAAGCGATACATGTTAAAGTCCTTGTTTTGGGATGCCAATTCAAGTTTCTGGGAAAAGTCCTGGATATTAAGTCGGCGTACAAAATAGTCTTGAGCAACTCGTATCGCTTTGTTTATTAATACGGTGCGTTTTTTTTGCTGATTTGATTTTGGGCTTGAAACCAGCGCATCCGTTAACTCCAAAATGCCTTTTCCTTCCTGTGCCGCTGTTTTGATGATAGGTATGTCGACGTTCGATAAACGCTCCATAAGTGTTTGCTTCAAGTTCGAAACCATGGCATCGGCCCCAGCCCGGTCCGACTTGTTCACCACAAACAGGTCGGCAATTTCCATGATTCCTGACTTGATGGTTTGTATCTCATCGCCCGCCTCAGGCACTAAAACCACGACCGTGGTGTCGGCTAGCGATACGATTTCAACCTCGCTCTGGCCAACCCCAACCGTTTCTACAAATATGTAGTCGAAAGGTGCCGAGCGTAACACATCCACCACCTCAATGGTTCGTGCCGATAACCCACCAAGATGTCCCCGCGTAGCTAGGGACCTTATATAGATGTTCGGATTGTTGAAATGTCCGGTCATCCGCAAGCGGTCGCCAAGCAGCGAGCCGCTGGTGAAAGGCGAGGTGGGGTCTACTGCCAATACAGCAACCTTGCAATCGGGCTTTTGACGGGTAAGCTCGTGGATCACCGCATTCACCAATGTGCTTTTACCTGCACCGGGAGGACCGGTTACCCCAACCACCGGAATGGATGGGTTGGGGGTGATGCTTGCAAGCAACCGGTAGGACTCCAGAGTGTCGTTTTCCACCAGACTGATGCATCTTGCCAGCGACCTGTGGTCGCCTGACATCAGTCCAGACAAAAGCTTGTTGGCATCATCCATTTGCCTACGAAGTTACAATTATGGAGCGAATGCGAATATGCGCTGTCGATTGGAATCACTTATTTTGCATTCATATGGTCAGTCTTTCAGCAGTCATCATTACATTTAACGAACAACGGAACATACGTCGTTGTATTGATAGTTTATTAGCCGTTGCCGATGAGATTGTTGTGTTGGACTCCCTCTCAACTGACCAAACGGCTTCCATCTGCAAACAATATCCACAGGTTCGTTTCCACACACAACCGTTCCTTGGACATATTGCCCAAAAGAACGCTGCAGTCTCACTTGCGAACAACGATTGGGTTTTATCCCTTGATGCTGACGAGGAGTTGTCACCCGAACTGATCTCGTCAATCCTTCAGATGAAAAGCGATCCGCAGGCCGATGGATATTCGATGAATCGATTAACCTCCTACTGTGGCAAATGGATCAGGCACTGCGGTTGGTACCCTGACCGTAAAATACGCCTGTTCCATCGCTCGAAGGGAAGATGGAGCGGGGTGGATCCTCATGATAAGTACACACTTGATTCAGACGCCAGGTTATCGCACTTGAAAGGCGATATACTTCATTACAGCTATGTGGAGCCAAGTGAGCTTCGCACCCAAACCGAGAAGTTTGCTCGCATTGGAGGGGATGCGTTGTTTAAAAGCGGCAAAGGATCCAAGTGGGTTAAAATGTTCTTCAGTCCACTGTTTCGCTTTATCCGTGCGTATGTATTGAAGCTTGGCTTTTTGGATGGACGCGCCGGTTTGATCATCTCCTGGTACTCTGCCAAGGAGTGCTTTCTCAAGTACAATCATCTACGTAGGTTGGTGTATAATCTGAAACCATAGCATGGGAAAGAAGCCAATCAAGGCAACCGAGCATGTGGCTGCAGCCGTTTCAATGTTACCCGACGATCCGGGTATATACCAGTTCTTGAACAAAGAGGGGCAGATCATTTATGTGGGTAAGGCGAAAAACCTCAAGAAGCGTGTATCAAGCTACTTCAACAAGGAACATCACGACAGTGGCAAGACCGAGGTGTTGCTTCGCCATATATCCGACGTGAAGTACATGGTTGTGGAAACCGAGGACGATGCCTTGCTTCTTGAAAACAGTCTGATCAAAAAGCATCAACCCAAGTACAATGTACTACTCAAGGACGACAAGACCTTTCCTTGGATTGTGATCCGCAATGAACGATTTCCAAGGATCCATTACACCCGCAAGCTGGTCCGCGATGGCTCATTTTACTTTGGCCCATACACAAACATGAAGATGGTGTATGCATTGATTGAATTGGTCAACGGTATCTTCAAGTTGCGTAACTGTAATTTGGTGCTCAGCGAGGAGAACATCACCAAGAGGAAATTCAGGGTCTGTCTCGAGTATCAGATCGGAAACTGCCTCGGTCCATGTGAGGGATTTCAATCCGAGGTGGATTACAATGACTCCATACGCCAGATCAGGGAAATACTGAAAGGTAACATCCAATCTGTGATCGCTTATCTTGACCAAACGATGAGAGACCATGCCTCCAAGCATCAGTTTGAAAAGGCACATGAGATCAAGGAGAACATCGCGCTGTTGGAGCAATACAGAAGTAAGTCGGTGGTCGTTAGTCCCACCATCCACAATGTGGATGTGTTTACAATCATTGACCGTGACAAATCCGCCTTTGTGAATTTCCTGCACATCAGCAACGGATCAATCATTCAAACCCATACGGCCGAGCTTCGTAAAAAACTGGATGAGCCATTGGAGGAGCTGTTGTCAATCGCCATCAACGATATCCGCATACGATATTCAAGTCAATCAAGGGAGGTGTTGGTAAACCTGGAGCCGTCAGCCATGAGTCCGGGTGTGCATATTGTCGTCCCAAAAATCGGCGACAAGAAGCATCTGGTTTCATTGTCATTGAAGAACCTGATGTACTACATCAGGGAGCAGGAGTTGCGTCATGATAAGCTTGATCCGGCTCACCGAGTGGACAGGTTGATGACTCAGATGATGAAAGATCTACGATTGAAGGAGCAGCCAAGGCATATCGAGTGTTTCGACAATTCGAATTTCCAAGGCGCCTTTCCCGTGGGTGCCATGAGTGTTTTCAGGGACGGAAGGGCATCAAAAACCGAGTACAGGCATTTCAATATCAAAACAGTTGAAGGGCCTGATGACTTCGCGTCAATGGAGGAGGTCATAACCCGACGGTACAGCCGGTTATTGGAGGAGCAGTCGCCACTGCCGCAGCTGATTGTTGTGGATGGTGGCAAGGGCCAACTCAGCGCAGCAGTCAAGGCACTTGATGCATTGGGCATATACGGTAAGACGGCAGTGATCGGAATTGCGAAAAAGCTGGAGGAAATCTATTTTCCTGGTGATTCCATACCAGTGTATTTGGACAAGAAGGGGGAAACCTTGCGAATCATCCAGCAACTGCGTGACGAGGTTCACCGCTTTGGCATCACTCATCACCGCAACAGAAGGAGTAAGCAGTTTACTGATTCGGAGCTTGCAACCATCAAAGGGGTAGGCGAAACAACCGCAATGGATTTGCTACGTCATTTCCGTTCGGTTAAGAAAGTGAAAGAAGCCTCTTTGGATGAATTAATGGATTTGGTCGGAAAATCCAAGGGCAAACTCGTTTTCGAGCATTATCACCCCCAAAAGGGTGTCATGGATTAGTCGGACGCGATTCCTCTGCCAGCATAAACGACTTGCCCTTGCTGTCTATACGGTACAAGCGGTAGCCAATTGAGCTTTTTAGTGGGTTGCTATCAATGAAAACATGCTCACATGTCGCTTTGCTCTTACAAGTTTCCTTAACGTATCCGATCACTTCCCATTTGCCGGATTCATCCACACGCTCCACCCGAAAGCAGTTGGCGTTTGGATTGAATCCCGATTTCCAAGATAGCCGCACAACATCGGCGGAATTGACAACTTGAAGTTGCGGTTCTTGCTCCTCATCGTTTTGTATAATCGAGGCAGTTGGTTTAGGAACCGGATTTGCATCTACATTACTTTGACAAATCTGCAGATAGCCATTTTCCAACCAAATTTCCTCATCCGGTTCATTCACTATCATTGCTGTGCGCAAGGTTACTTTGGAACCTTTTGGAACATCCAACGAATCCGACACCTGATAGATGGTTTGATTGGGAATACCTTTTACAAACACTGACTTAGCCACCCTGCCATTCACTCGAACAACTAACCAGATTAAATCACGGGATTCCAAGTTGCCGGTCGACTTGAAAACGCCCGATAGGTAGATACGCGTAGTGCGTTCTCCCTCATTCCAATTTACGGGAATCTCGTTGGTTTGGATTGCGCAAGTTCTGCCTAATGCCCTCGCCTCATTTTTAGCATTTTTTGTAGAACCAATTATGGTTTGCTTTGTTGAATCCATGGGTTCGAACGTATAAATGCTTCCACAATGTTGAGAGAATCCATGGTTCTGATGGAGGATCAGTATGGCGGTGATAAACAAAAGGAATCGTTTCATTTTCCTTCAATTTTGTAAGGATTGGCTTGTACGAGGTTGAATAGCAAAAGGTTTCCATGAGTGTCATTTCATGCTCATTATCAACACAATTCAGTGATTTATTCGTTAAATTCGCAATCATGTCCGGTACATCAGTGTTTGCCATTTTGTCTGCAGCCAGGTCGTTAATCCTGCACATGGCTTTTTTCATGGTGGTGATGATGGCCTCCAAAAGTGCCCACGCACAGTTTTACCAAGGTTACCAAACAACCTTTGGGAAGAACAGGGTACAGCATCAGGAGTTCTTTTGGACCTTCTACCGTTTTAAAAATTTCGACACCTATTTCTATCTGGGTGGAAAAGAACATGCAAGATTTATTGGCGAGCATGCCGACAAGGAAATTGAGCGTGTTGAACAGCTTTTTGATTTCCGTGCCACCGGCCGTATGCAGTTCATCATCTTTAACAAGTATTCCGACATGAAGCAATCCAACATAGGATTGGAGGGTGACGAGATTTCAGGAAATACAGGTGGTTTGACTCGTGTAATCGGCAACAAGGTGTTGGTTTATTTCGATGGAGACCATGAACATCTATTGGAGCAGATACGTGCTGGCGTGGCACAAGTTCTTTTTCATCAATTGATGTACGGCGGAAATGTTAAGGATCGCCTCCAAAGTGCGGTCTTATTGACCGTTCCCGAATGGTATGAGAAAGGTCTGATTGCATACGTTTCAAAAGGATGGGGCCCCGAGCAGGATGTCATCATGCGTGACGGTTTCATCAGCAAGGATGTTATGCACTTCAATCGTATGCCTGAAACCGAGGCCGAATTCCTGGGCCATTCCATGTGGAATTACATCACCAACACCTACGGTCAAACATCCATTGCCAATCTGCTTTATATGACCAGGGTGAACCGTTCCATTGAAAACGGTTTCTCATTCGTTTTAGGGATGAACTTGAAACGGCTGATGCGCAGCTGGCAAGCGTATTATTTGAAATATTATGAGCAGGATATCAGTTCTACCAGCAACCCGGAACGTAAAGCGGCATTCAAGACCAAAAGCTCTCGAACATATGATTTCGCTCGACTAAGCCCGGATGGAAGATACTTGGCGTATGTGTCTAACGAGATCGGCCGTTACAAGGTTTTTATTACGGATCTTGAAACCGGTAAGCGGAAGCGTATCATGAGAGGTGGGTATAAGACTTTGCAACAAAAGCCCGACCGTAGTTTTCCCGTCTTGGCATGGCACCCAACTGGAAGGTTCATTTCGGTTATCCGGGAGAAGAAGGGCAGTATATGGTTGGAATACCATCACCAGGACAGAAAGCAGAAATCGGAGCGAAGCAAATTCCTGTATTTTGACAAGGTATTGCAAATGTCGTATGCACCCAACGGTCAGGATTTGGTCATGTCCGGTGTACAAAACGGCATCACTGATATATTCGTTTACAACACCAGGAGCCGTACTGCCACGAACATCACCCAAGACTATTTCGATGATCTCTATCCTGTCTTTTCCAAGGATGGCCGGCAAATTTATTTCTCATCCAACCGTGATAACGATACTTTGGGCGCCAGCAGCGGCAGGCTGTTGGGCCGCGACAACCAATTGGATCTGTTTGCAACCGAGTATCCGAAACGCGACTCCATACTCACCCGCATTACATCCACATCCCTTGCCAATGAGACATGGCCTTTGGCGTTGGATTCCGGACGAGTATTTTATTTAAGTGATGAGTCCGGAATCAACAACCTGTTCCTGGCCACAATCGATAGCATGCTCGCTTATGTTGACACGGCTGAACATTACCGCCCTATAGTAGTCAACCTGCCCCAATCGAATCATACCACCGCAGTGTTGGAGCATCATCAATCCCGCAACCGATATGTGGAAACAGTTTTCGAAGACGGGAAATTCCAGGTTTTACAAAGAAGTGCACCTCGCCCCGTTTTTGTTGACACCATAAAACCCACCCTCACACAAACCAGGAAGTTGTTGGCGTCTAAAAAAGTGGTAAAGGAAAGCCCTGGCTCTAAATCTTCGGTTGTAGCCAGTCCTGTTGTGGAACAGAAGAAAAATGACAAGCCGGCAACCGATACTACGAAAATCGATATTGACAATTACGTGTTTCAAAGTGAATTCAAAAAGCCGAGCAACTCTCGGAAATCAGATCAGCGGCCGCAAGACAATGCGCAGCCACAGGCCATTCGGAAAGACAGTATCGCTACCAAAGACGCATCGGTTTTTTCTGTGCCTGATTCTTTATTGTCGCGGTCAAAGCGGGATACTTTCTGGCTTCCCAAGCAACGAAACTATGAGTTGGCTTTTTCAACAGACTATTTTGTAACACAGCTCGACAACAGTTTACAAAACTCAACTTATCAGGCCTACACTGGTGGGGCCTTTTATTTTGACCCGGGCTTGAACGCCCTGCTCAAAGTCGGTGTATCCGACTTGATGGATGATTACAAGATTTCAGGTGGTGTTCGATTGTCTGGTGACTTCAACTCCAACGAGTACTTCCTTGGCTACGAAAACTTGAAGCATAAGGTGGATCGATCACTTGCGTTTTCCCGTCAAGCAAGGGAGTACATAGACGGTTTCACTTACGTTAAGGTGCACACCCATGAAGGTAAGGGGATCTTGAAATACCCTTTCAATGACCTCTCGTCACTGAGAGGGTCCTTGTCGATTCGTAGCGACCGTGTGGTCACATTGGCGACGGATTTTGTTTCATTGAGCCAACCAACAGCTTACGATTATTGGGGCAGTTTGAAAGCAGAGTATGTTTACGATAACACGCTTAACAAAGGGTTGAATTTACTAAATGGGATGCGCTACAAGGTTTTTGCCGAGGCGTTCCGACAAATTGATCGCTCGTCCACCTGGCTTGGAGTGGTGGGCGTTGACTTCCGTCACTACCAAAAGATTCACAGGCAGATCATCTGGGCAAGCCGTTTTGCTGCTAGCTCTTCCTTTGGTGATCAGAAAATCGTTTACTATTTGGGATCACAGGACAACGCAATTATTCCCTCCGACATTTTCGACTATTCCATTCCAGTTGATCCACGACAGAATTTCGGTTTCCAAGCGATTGCGACCAACTTGCGAGGGTTCATTCAAAACATCCGTAACGGAAACAACTTCGCACTGATCAACAATGAAATTCGATTCCCCGTATTCCACTATTTACTGAACAGACCGATACGTTCGGATTTCATCCGCAACTTCCAAGTGGTGGGATTCTTCGATGTAGGTAGCGCTTGGAATGGTCCGGATCCTTACAGCAAAGACAACTATTTTAATACGGAAGTGATAAGCGGCAATCCTGTAACCGTTGTGCTGGATCGACAAGTGGAGCCGATTGTTGCAGGGTTTGGAGGCGGATTGCGTAGCCGGCTTTTCGGTTATTTCCTGCGCGCTGACTGGGGTTGGGGTTATGAGGACGGCATCGTGCGCGACCCTGTGTTTTACCTTTCCTTAGGACTTGATTTCTGATTTTTGAGATTCAAAAAATGGATGCAATGATAGATAAGATCAAATCGCTTGCTCAATCGCACCAGCAAAACGCTGTTTCCATCCGCAGGCACCTGCACATGAATCCTGAACTTTCGTTTCACGAACATGAAACCTACGCGTATGTTTGGGCACAATTGGATTCAATGGGAATCACCGACAAAAGGCGTTTAGCTGATACTGGAATAGAGGCGCTCATTAAAGGCAGGAACCCTGAAAAGAACACCATCGCTCTGCGTGCTGATATGGACGCCCTTCCCATCAAGGAGTTGAATGAAGTGCCATACAAGTCGAAAAAGGAGGGAGTCATGCATGCATGCGGTCACGATGCCCATACCGCTTCTCTGTTGGGTACTGCCTATATCCTTAACCAGATCCGTAACGAGTTCGAAGGAACGGTTAAGCTGATTTTCCAACCAGGGGAGGAAAAGCTACCCGGTGGCGCTTCCATGATGATACGGGATGGGGTTTTAGAGAATCCTAAACCTTCAGGTGTTATCGGACAACATGTGATGCCGTTGATTGATGCGGGAAAGATTGGCTTTAGATCGGGCATATACATGGCTTCAACCGATGAGATTTATTTGAAGGTGAAGGGTAAGGGCGGGCACGGTGCCATGCCTCACTTGAATATTGATCCCGTTTTGATCGCATCAAACATTATCGTTGCCCTGCAACAGGTGGTGAGCCGACATGCTAATCCAACCATGCCAAGTGTGTTATCGTTTGGTAAGTTCATCGCAAACGGCGCTACCAATG
>JBEAXM010000178.1:0-8760 GCA_041159805.1 Bacteroidota bacterium | reverse complement strand
CCCTAGACTTTTAACAAACAAAGGAAGGGTCAACTATGTTTCGTCCAAGTTGGAAGACCTCGAAATCTATCTGATGAGGTTCCAGAAAAGTTTCAGGCCATCAAAATGCTTTTCCGATAGGCTATAATTCAGCTTTTGAGTGAAGTACTCCCTCGCGAATTTTCCAATAGTTGTGTCTTGTTGCTCCAATTCCTGGATGATATCCTCCAATTGTGCCAGTCCCGACTCCAATGCGGAAACAAAGGTTCTTAAAAACAATTCATCCAGCTCCTTGGTGCTCACCCAGCACGCGAAAATGAAGGGTAGTCCTGTCATCTGCTTCCACTCAGCAGGCAGATCCAGTTCGTAATGGTATCGGCCGCGAAGCTCAATGGCCCGGTCACCAATCACAACACCCGCAGTGGTGCCACCTATTTTTTTCTCAAACCCGGAGGTTGCCTCAGTGAATTTCGGATGGATTTTCCAATGGTCTCTACATAAAACCTTGCAAAGGTTAACGGACGTCATTGATTCATGGTCGAGCAGTATTTCGCTGATCTCGTTCAACGGACACTCGCTGAAAATCATTACCGATCCAACGGCCCCATCGGCACCTATGCCCAGATTGGAGATGATGATTGATTTCGGTAATAATGGGATGGATGCTACCGGAACCAAGCCGATATCCACCTCGTTGTCTATCAGTTTTTGTGCGCAGACCTTTGGAGGTTCAATGTTCAATTCGATGCTGCCTGAAGCTTCCAGCATTTGCAATCCCTTCAGAAACGGCTTTGAATTCAGATAGGCAACACACGAAACACGAATCTTCTCCATTGAATCTTCCTGTTATGCTGGAATCAATTGTGAGTGGAGGATCTTGAAAACAAGTTCACGAAGCAACTCGTTTTCATCTGTGCTTCGGTTTCCTACGCCCTTGGATCGTAAGTCGTATTCATGTAGCCATCCCACAATCCTGATGCAACTGCTGAGCGAGTAATTGCGTGCCGCGGTTTCATATTCCCTCATGAAAAAAGGGTGCACCTTCAAAGCCGATGCCATGTTGATGCCTGGTGCGTTTTTGAAAGCATGCATGGTGATGATCTTGTTAAAAAATCCGTGAAGCGTTCCAACAGTCAATACAAAAGGGTTTGCTTTGCGGTTTTCCCCGAAATAATCAACGATGCGGTTTGCCTTAAGTATGTCTTTGCGACCCAAGGCCGTTTGTAATTCGAACACGTTGTATTCTTTGCTTATCCCGATTTCCTTTTCAATGATCTCTCCGGTTATTTCGCCACCTTTAGGCAAGCTGATCATGACTTTATCAAGTTCGTTGGTGACTTTCGATAAATCGGTTCCCAGGTAGTCGGTAAGGAGTTTGGCGGATGGCTCGGATATTTTGAAACCTCGTGCTGCCACATATTGGTTGATGAATACCGGCACTTTGTCCTCATACAAGGACTTTGACTCCATTACTGTTGCGTGTTTTTCAATTTCCTTGAACACCTTCGTTCTTTTGTCAACTGATTTGTGCTTGTAGCAAAATATCAGTATCGTTGAACTGAGCGGTTTTTTAAGGTAATCGATCAGTGGATCCTTCTCGCTGCTTTTTCCTTTTGTGGCTGATTCTTCCTCACCATCTTCATTACCTGCCCTTCTTCCTTTGATCAGTCCCTTCAGTTCTTGGGCCTCACGAACCATCACGACTTGGTATTCCGACATCATCGGATACCGTTGTGCCATGCTAATGACCGTGGTCAGGTCCGTATCGCGTCCGTATACAATTGTTTGATTGAATCCCTTTTCCGTTTCATCCAAAACAGACTTCTCCAATAATTGATCAACCGTGTCAATGAAATAGGGTTCTTCTCCATAAAGGAAATAAATCGGCTGGAACTTCCTTGCCTTTACATCCTTAACAATAGATTCGAATGTAACAGAAGCCATTTTTAGAACCGCAGGTGTTTTACCGTTAGACCATTATTGATGAGTTCGTTCAACGAGTCGATGCCGATACGCAGATGCTGTTCTACGAAATTTGCAGTTACTTTTTTATCGCTTGCATCCGTTTTGATGCCGTCGGGAATCATGGGTTGATCGGATACCAACAGCAAGGCACCCGAAGGTATTTGATTTGCGAAGCCGGCAACAAAAATGGTCGCTGTTTCCATGTCGATACCCATGCACCTGGTTTTTTGGAGGTATGCCTTGAATTCCTTGTCATGTTCCCAAACCCTACGATTGGTAGTGTAAACCGAGCCGGTCCAATAATCTTTGCCATGGTTACGAATGGTGGTTGATACCGCTTTCTGTAAACTGAATGCCGGGAGCGCCGGTACTTCCGGTGGCATGTAATCGTTGGAGGTGCCCTCACCCCTTATGGCTGCAATGGGCAGGATCATGTCGCCGAGCTTGTTTTTTTTCTTGAGTCCACCACATTTTCCTAGGAACAGGCAGGCTTTGGGATTGATGGCACTCAATAGGTCCATAATGGTCGCTGCGTTGGCACTGCCCATTCCAAAATTGATGATGGTGATGCCTTTTGCAGTTGCGTTCGGCATAGGTTTGTCCTTGCCGTTCACCTTGACTTTGTGCCACTTGGCAAACAGTTCCACATAATGGCTGAAATTGGTCAGCAGGATGTATTGTCCAAATGATTTCAGCGGGGTGCCAGTATAGCGGGGCAGCCAATTGTTTACGATGTCGTTTTTGTTTTCCACAGAGGTTGAAAAATCAAGTTAAAATCAGGGAAGGTGTTAAATTAGCGGTGTGACCAAGCTGAATCTGCCACCCTTTGATTTCAACATCCGTTCTTCAGGGCAAAGTAAGGAAATATTCGACTCTTTCAGGAGGAAATACATCGTATTGACACCCGAGGAATGGGTGAGGCAGCATTTTGCGGTTTTTTTACGCGATCAGTTACATTACCCTCAGGGACTGATGGCATTGGAAGTCGAATTCAAGAGGAATGGTGTTTCAAACCGTGCCGATATTGTGGTTTATGACCGGTCGGGCTCACCTTGGATGATTGTTGAATGCAAGGCACCTGAAGTGAAGTTGTCACAGGATGTCTTTTATCAAGCATCGCGTTATCACTCAGGCCTTGGTGCATCTTTCATAGCCATCACCAATGGACTTGTTCATTATTGTTGTGTTTTAAAGCAGGATGAATTTGAATTTGTAAAGTCCTTTCCTGAATATCCAAACCCATGAAACATTTGAAACGGATCGCACTGCTTTTCACCTTTTTGTTGTTTGCACTAGTAGCGGTTGTCACCGGATACCTCAAACATGTTGTTCCTTCCGAATCCGGTAAAGTAGTTGTTCCCGGCATTGGCGATTCTGTTGAGGTGCTGTATGATTCATACGGCGTACCCCACATTTATGCTCAAAATGATACGGATGCCTATTTTGCATTGGGATTTGCCACCGCACGTGAACGGCTTTTCCAAATGGAGTTGCTGCGCAGGGTGGGGGCAGGAAGGTTATCTGAGGTGTTTGGCAAGGATTTGGTCACAACCGATGCTTTTTTCAAGACATTGGGGATAGAGGAAATGGCTCGCATGCATGCGGCCTCCTTCATGACCCAGATGAATGGCGATTGGCAACGAAAGGCACGGGCGTATTTGGATGGCATCAACTATTTCATTTCAACCGGTCCCATGCCACCCGAATTCGTTGCTTTGGGAATACAACCGGATCGATATACGCCATTGGACATGTACCTCATATCGGGTTACATGGCTTTGAATTTTTCGGAGGCGCTTCGGGTCGACCCTGTATTGCATCGCATATCAAAGCTTGGTCCGGGTTATCTTGAAAAGGTTTGCCCAGACTGCGACTCCTCAGCTAACTTGAATAATAAAAACACCATGGCTGCCGCCGAACGGGGTTTTGTTGAGCGCATGGAACGAGCAATGGCCGGTTTGCCTGTGAAGGTTTGGACAGGAAGCAACGCGTGGGTGGTTTCGCCTTCGAGGACATCCACCAAAAGTGTGTTGTTCGCAAACGATACGCACATCGGATACCAGCAACCTGCTGTATGGTTCGAGGCGCATTTGAACTTTCCGGGCGCAGACATTTATGGAAAGTACATTTCCGGAATGCCGTTCCCACTCGTAGCACACAATGGCGTAGTATCCTATGGGGTTACCATATTTGAAAATGATGACGTGCAGCTGTACCTGGAGCAGGAAACCGCGGACGGAAAATACATACATCGCGACAGCATCAAGTCATATGTAACGCGACAGGAAACCATTCATGTCAAAGGTGGCGCCGACACCACATTCACGGTTCGAGAAACGGTTCATGGCCCTATTGTTACAGATGTGGTTGGACAAATCGATTCACTTGGTTTGGGCCCAGTGTCATTTTGGTGGATTTTTCTACAGAAGCCCAATACCGCTTTTGAGACCTCCTATGGTATGGCTTACGCCAAAGACATGGATGCTTTCCGACGGGCAGCATCGTTATTGAATGCACCGGGACTGAATATCGCCTATGGTGACACCGCAGGCAACTATGCTGTTTTCGCAGGAGTACGACTTCCCAAATACCCTTATCCGGGCAGTACCAAGTTGATTGCAGATGGGGCATCCGGTAAATATGATGTAGTGGAGTATCTGCCTTTCGAAACCAACCCGAATCGCATCAATCCTCCATCTGGATTTGCGTTTTCGGCAAATGAGAACCTTGATACGCTATTCAACACCATGCCCGGTTATTATCCACCCTTTGATCGGGCGGACAGGATTAAGTCTTTGCTTTCAGAGGATTCATCTGTAACTGTGGAGGACATGGCTCGTTGGATGATGGATGATGTTTCCATGCCTCATCGTAACAATGCCCGTTTGTTGCACAGTGTTTTGGAGCCGCTGGTTGGCGGTGATGCCACTCCGGATGAGTTGTTCGGGATGTTTTTACTTGCCTCATGGGACGGAAGCCATTCATTGGATGATCCTGCACCATCGCTCTATTATTTGACCTTGTCGGGCATCACCGAAAAGATGATGCTTGATGAGATAGGTGAAACCATGTTTGAGGCCTTCAGGAATACACATCAGATGAAGCTTTCCTACACGTCACTGATCTCGGATTCCAACTCCCCGTGGTGGGATGATGTTTCCACTTCTCGGCACAGAGAGTCCAGGGATGAAATCGTGCTGGGTTCATTCAAGGAAGCGGTTAGTTATTTATCCGGACGATTCTCCAATCGCAGTGGCTGGGCTTGGGGAAACATGCATTCCCTTGAGCATAAACATGCACTTGGTCAGCTGCCGCCTTTGAATCGTTTATTCAATGTTGGCCCTTTTGCGGTTCGTGGCGGTTTGGAGACCATCAACAACATGGCTTTTCACATGGGTAGTAACAAGCCCTTTGAGGTCGCTTATGGGCCTGCAATGCGGACAATCGTGGATTTGGCAAGGCCAGAGGAGGCCATCAGTGTGCTTCCCACAGGTCAGTCGGGTCATGTATTTAGTAGGCATTATGATGACCAAGCAAAGCTTTTGGCCAATGGCTTTTTCCGTCCAATGCTGACAAACAAAAAATCAATTCAGATTCAATCTGAAGGCAGGTTGTTATTTGTTCCTGCGAAATGAAAATCAGTAGTGAAATCCAGATTTTGGTTGTTCACCATCCTTGATTTTGAATCGGCAGTTGAAAAACCATAAATGGTGGCTTGTGTGTTTTTAGTCGTAAGCCACTAGTCGCTTTTCGGTCTGAAATGCAGCGAAATCGGTACACCGGTGAGCTTAAAATGCTCGCGCATCTGGTTTTCCAAGTACCTTCTGTAAGGGTCGCGAATGTATTGGGGAAGGTTGCAGAAAAAAGCGAAGTGTGGGTTTCTTCCGGGCAGTTGCGTGACGTATTTTATTTTGATGGATTTGCCTTTGGTGGATGGGGGAGGGTAGTTTTCAATCACTTGCAGCATTACCTTGTTCAGGGTGGATGTGCTGATACGTTGCTTTCGGTTCTGGTAAACCTCTAAAGCGATTTCTAGTGCTTTGTGGATGCGTTGTTTCTTTAATACAGATGTGAAAATGATCGGAATGTCATTGAACGGAGCCAGTTTTTCGCGAATCTCTTCCTCTATCAACTTCATGCTTTTCTCTTTGCCTTCGATGAGGTCCCACTTGTTCACCAAAAGAACGATGCCTTTTTTGTTGCGCTCGGCCAGTCCATAAATGTTGATGTCTTGAGCGCTAAGTCCTTGGGTGGCGTCAATCATCAAAATACAAACATCAGATTCTTCGATGGCACGAATGGTGCGCATTACCGAGTAAAATTCAATGTCTTCCCTCACTTTGCCTTTGCGACGCAATCCGGCGGTGTCAATCAAATAGAAGTCGAAGCCGAATCCTTTGTAGCGAGTATGGATGGTGTCGCGGGTAGTGCCGGCCATTGGGGTAACGATGGTGCGCTCCATGCCGAGCAGGGTATTCAAGAGTGATGACTTGCCGACATTGGGTTGTCCAACGATGGCGATTTTAGGTAGATCATCCTGTTCAGGTTCTTCTTGTGGGAAATCCTTAACCACTTCATCCAGCAACTCTCCGGTTCCGCTACCGCTGATAGCGGAAATATTGAAAATATCCCCCAGTCCGAGTTTGTAAAATTCTGCGTTTTCAAATCCTCTTCCAGCATGGTCAACCTTGTTGGCTACCAGCAGCACTTTCTTTTTTGATTTGCGAAGCATACGGGCCACCTCTTCATCGAGATTCGTCAAGCCCGTAGTTACGTCCACCACGAACAGTATTACGTCAGCTTCGTCAACAGCTAGAACCACCTGCTTCCTGATTTCATCTTCAAAAACATCATCAGAGCCTTGAACATATCCGCCAGTATCGATCACGGTGAAATGATGGCCAGTCCAATCGGCTTTGCCATAGTGTCGGTCGCGTGTTACTCCGGAAAATTCGTCGACAATAGCTTTGCGCTCCTGTACCAATCGGTTGAAGAGCGTTGATTTACCCACATTGGGTCTGCCTACTATGGCGACTATGTTTGACACGATTTAGTTTTTTTGGTTGTAACCGAAACGGTCCAATGTTTTTGGATCATTTCGCCAATCGGATTTCACTTTCACTGTCAATTCCAGGAACACGTGCTTGCCAACGAATTGTTCAATCCGCTTCCGGGCTTGTGTGCCTAGGTTTTTGATGGCAGTGCCTTTGTTGCCAAGGATGATTGCTTTTTGAGACTCCCGATCAACAAAGATTTCGCAACGGATTCTATCGATATTCTCGTCCTCCTTGTATTCGGTTATGTTCACTTCACAGGAATATGGAATCTCCTTGCTGTATTGTCGTAGGATTTGCTCGCGGATGATCTCGGTAACAAAAAACCGCACATTCCGATCACTTAAGTCGTCTTTTGGGAAGTAGGGTGGGTTTTCCGGAATCAGCGTCACTAATGTTTCGGTGACCTTCTCGGTATTGAATCCTTCCAATGCCGATATGGGTATGATTGCCAAGGGGTTCAGCTTTTCTTTCCAGTATTCTACGGCTGCTTCCAGCTGCTCTTGATTGGATGTGTCGATTTTATTGACGGCTACAACTACAGGTGTTTTTGTTTTTGCAAGTCGTAGTTCCAGCTCGTCGGCTATTTTTTTCTCACCACATTCTACAACAAGTAGGATGGCATCGGAGTCCTCAAGTGAGGCGTCCACGGCATCCATCATGCGTTCTTGCAATGTGTAGGCGGGTTTTAGAACTCCGGGGGTATCTGAAAACACAATCTGGTAATCCTCGTGGTTGAGAATCCCTTTGATGCGATGCCTGGTGGTTTGTGCCTTTGGATTTACCACGGAGAGTTGCTCCCCTAGCAAAGCGTTAAGCAGGGTGGACTTGCCAACATTGGGTTTACCCACAATTGCTACAAAACCTGCCCGATGTGATTTCATTTTGCAAAAGTAAGCTATAAGTGCCACTATGACACCTTGATAATTAATTATTTGTATTTGCTTAGTTACTGTGTATCCTGAATGGCTAAATACACAAGCCAATGCACTCCGAAAGTAAATTAACGTTGTTTGGATGGAGAACTGTTTATTTTAATTACCTTCGCAGTCCTCAAAACGCAGATTAATGTTGTTTTGTTGATGATGCGGGGTGGAGCAGTGGTAGCTCGTTGGGCTCATAACCCAAAGGCCGTCGGTTCGAGTCCGGCCCCCGCTACTAAAGAAAAGCCGAGGTGAAAGCCCCGGTTTTCTTTTTTTTTGACTTTTCGATGTTTTGGACCTACGCCATTTTTTCAGAAAAATTCAACAAGATATACGTCGGACACACCAATGATCTCCAACGAAGGATCATCGAGCACAATGGTTTGATCGAATTCAAATATTGGACTGCCAGCTACCGGCCCTGGACGCTGTTTTATTCGATTTCGTTTGAAACAAGGTCACAAGCCATGGCAGAGGAAAAAAGGCTCAAATCAGGAGCAGGCCGTCGAATGCTTCGGGGTATTTTGAAACAAGGGGTGGAGTCCGCCCCTGGCGGATAGCTCGTTGGGCTCATAACCCAAAGGTCCGCCCTTGGGCGGATTCGATTCCGATAGCCATCGGGACGCCCCCGCTAGTGGAGCTCGGAGATTTTCTCCGGGCTTTTATGTTTAAATTCGTTTCGACAGCTGTTTTTAGCACAACAGGTTTTCAAATCGGGGTGGTAACCGCTCATCTGGGACAGTTCATCGGGCGTCATTGCTTTTGAAAAAATAAACTAAACATCTATTAATCAATCGCTTAAAATTATTTTTAAAATCTCATTTGGTTCATAATACCGA
>JBEAXM010000256.1:0-2679 GCA_041159805.1 Bacteroidota bacterium | reverse complement strand
CTATAAACGATTTTAGCCTTGGAGTATTTACGGATGGTTTTAACATATGGAATCATGAAAAGACTCTCAATAAGTATCAAGGAGAATTCATTTTGTTCCAAGATGGCTATCAATTTATTATGCATTGCTTGAACATCAAACCTGCTCACGTTAAGTGACTTGCCATTGAAAAGATTTAAAAAGCCGTCCAGTGCCTTAACCTTGGCATCCAGTGGAACACATTCCAGAGCATATTTGGATTTATAATTCAATGGCAACTCATCAATTTCAACATGGTGCTTCTTGGTATTAAATGCAAGGATTTTAACTTCATGACCCCTCGATGTCAAGGCATCACTCAAATTATGCATTGCAATAGCCCCACCATCTCGTGGAGGAAAAGGAACCCTAAGGCATAATTGCAGGATTTTCATGACTGTTTCAATTTGAAAAGTCGTTTGAAACCCTTGACATAATAATCCACATCGAATATCACGCTCTCATTGGCTGCTTTTACAAGAAGGGTGATTCCAATTGGAAGCAGTATAGCCGAAGCCAACCACATACCGATCCAAGGATCCAGAACACCTTCGCGGACGAACTTTTCGCCAGTAATGGAAATGATATGAAAAAAAAGAAAGAAGCCGACTGAAACAACTACTGGAAGTCCTATACCACCTTTTCTTATGATTGCACCTAATGGAGCCCCAATCAGGAAAAGTATGAAACAGGCAATTGACAATGTGAATTTCCTATGCCACTCGATTGAAAACCTCGCCATTAATTCATGGCGCGAATCCAATTCCTCGGCAATACTGGAAAAATAACTTTTCATGTTCCTGCTTTGACCCATAGCATTGTCGTAGACGATATTGGAGTTGTTGCCAGATATTATCGGATATATCTTGATCCATTTAACAGAATCGAATTCAACGGAATTGTCATTCATCAGTCCTTCACGAAATGACATCAGGTAGCTCTTGCCGGATTCTGCGCTTTCATTGACCCTCTTATTCATTTCCGTTTGAAAACTGTCCAGTGATGAACTCAATTGACTTAAATTCAACATTTGAAAATTATCCTTGAACAACTCTTCATTGGTCCTTGCTAATTTGAAAGATGACAAATCGAATCGAAACTCATAATGGTCAAAGGATGATCGGAGCAATTGGGTCGATGGCTGACCAGGAGCATTCTTTGAACGAGCTTGTTCATCGTACGAGTTTCCTTCGTCAAGCGAAACCAGAAGAAACTTCTCGTCATCGGACATTTTCATTGAACCCTTCCTGGCGACTACAACCTTGGTGTTTCCATTCATAGCTGAATGGTCATAAATCATGATGTCTTTAAGTGTGGAATTGTCCTGGCCTTTGCTACCAACCTTGATGGAATAACCATCTATTCCATTATAAAACACTCCTTCCCTGATGTAAAATGCCGGTTTTTGCTGGCGTACATCATAAAGCAAGGAACCCATTTTAAGGTTCGTGTAGGGAAGCATGTAGTTGGAAAACAAAAAGGCGCAAGAGCTGATCAGAATGGCTACCACGATCATGGGTCGAAGGATGCGATGAAGAGAGATTCCAGCAGACTTGGCTGCTACGATCTCGTAATTTTCGGCAAGGTTACCAAAGGTCATGATGGAGGAAACCAAAATGGCCAATGGCAATGCAAGAGGAACCAGTGTTGCAGTGGCATAAAATAATAGTTCAGCAATCACATACCATTCCAATCCTTTACCAACAAGGTCATCTATATACTTCCAGAGGAATTGCATGAGCAACATGAACAGCACCACAAAAAAGGTGGCTGCAAATGGTGCAAAAAACGACTTTATTACAAGTTTATTTAACTTTTTCAAACTTGTCGGAGTTTATTAGTACACACGAGATTTGCAAGAAGTAAATTTGAACACAAACAAGTGAACATCAAGCTTATGGAGCATAAAGATAACAATTCCCTTTTTTCTGATAACGACCTGAAAATCATTTCATCCAAAGATTATATCATTCGGAAAAACGCACTCCTGCAATCTGTTAACAATACCATGCTGGAACTGGAAAGATGCATTTCATCCACAGAAATCCAGAACATAGTTCCTGAAATAGTAAAAGACAAGCGCGGAAAAATCAGCAAGGGAGAAAACTATCACGGTATGCCATGGATGGTTCTTGATGCACCCGCACTGTTTGAAAAAAAATCCATTCTTGCTTTCAGGCATATTTTCATTTGGGGCCATCCATTGTCAATCAATCTCCATGTTTCAGGAGAGTTCATGGATATCTTGGATATGTCGAAAAGCAATGAATTGAAAAAGAAAGACTGGTATTTCCTTAGTGGAAAAAACCCGTTCATAAATCATTACGACCCGACACTGTACAAACCAATCAGCGAGTTATCGCCCACTATAATGATTGACCAAGGGTATCTGCGTCTTACAAAGACAATAGCACTGAACGATAGTCAGTCATTGACAAACCAGTGCATACAATTTATAAAGGACGTATCTGAATCAGGTTTAATCAAGATCCGATAATCTGCTTCAGATTGTGAAGCTGGGTATCCCAAAGCAATTTGGCTTCGTTAATGTCCTCGGCCAAGCAATGATCGGTCACCAAAAGCGCGACGTCTGAAGTCAATTCATCCGTACGAATTTCAAACTGAAAAAAGCCATTGTCTGGATCGTCAACCCACTTGAAC
>JBEAXM010000228.1:0-8624 GCA_041159805.1 Bacteroidota bacterium | reverse complement strand
TTATATACATGGCTGCATTCCTATTCAACAATCCTTCTGTTTCATTCCCGAAACCCAAAATACCATAGGAGGGAAGCTGGTAGTAGATCCCTGCATTGGTATTGAAGCTGATTCGATTGCTGATGCGAAGTGATGATGCGATCCTGGGTGATAACTGATCCAATGGGTTACCTGTTTTACTTGAGTAACCTGTGGCATCAGTGCGAATCCCTCCGGTCAGCTGAATTTTGTCTCCAAAAAAATATCTTGTAGCGGATGCGAAAGCTGCATACTTGATCAGTCCTACATCCGATCCGAACTTTATGTAAGATGCGCCATTGGGAGTTTGTTGGCTGTTGAATCCATCCACATAATATGACGCTGATTCGATTCCGAAACCACTGTTGATTCGTACGCCTGAAACCGTGAATGTCCTTTCCACTCGCAACTTGGTTTCAGCTTCGCTGGATTCATAGCTTGAAAGCTGGGCAGAGGGGTCTTCCTTTCTGTTTTCAAAATATTTTTCTGAACCGTTGAAGAGTTTATTCGTGCTGAGCACAATGCTTGTCAGTCCGTTGTTGCCGTATCTTTTGTAATTTACTCCAGTGGTGTAATTCCATTGTCTGTACTCTGGAATAGAGCTTAGAAAATAGTCGTTGCGTTCCTTGGTTTCCTGGTCATCCACGCCCTCGTTCACTTTTTCATTTAATACAAACACATCATATCCTCCCAGGCCAAGCCAGGTGATTTCGTTTTTTTGATCGAACCGGTGTGTCACTTTGAATTGCACGTCGGTAAAGGTTGGAAGAAAGGGAAGCTTGAAGGCCGCGAAAAGGAACTGTAAATAGGACCTGCGCGCAGAAAACAAATAATTTGTTTTGGGTGATAAGGGCCCGTCAACTGTGATGCCAGTCTCGGCCGATCCGATTGAAAATCGCATCCCTGATTTTTCCCGGTTTCCTTCATTCTGTTTGAAATCCATTACAGAACTGAGTGCATTTCCCCTGTTTGCTGGGAAGGCACCCGAATAAAAATCAACCTCCCTGATGAAATCCACATTGATGATGCCCACCGGGCCGCCGGTTGACCCTTGTGTTTGAAAGTGGTTGATCACCGGTATTTCTATTCCATCCAGAAAAAACTTGTTTTCGGAGGGTGATCCGCCGCGAATCACAATATCGTTTCTGAAGCTGGGTGATGATGCCACTCCAGGCAGGGACCTTATTACTTGAGAAATGTCGCGGTTTCCCCCCGGGTTTCGCTCTATTTCCCTGGTTCCTATGGTTTGAAGCGAAACCGGGCTTTCCGCTTTGCGGACAAAGGAGGGGGCTTTGATTTCGACTTCGGCTATATCAAGGGCTGTGGGTTCCATCACAATCTCAATGTATGGGCTTTTCTCCTTGGTGACGAAAGCATCAACGGACATTGTTGGTTTATAACCAACACAGCTGGTTGAAAGCTTGTGGAATCCTTCAGGCACCTTCTCCAATTTGAAATTCCCTTCAGCATCGGTTGTGGTGCCAATTGATGTTCCTTCTATGGCAACAGTGGCAAACGGAATGCCGACCCTGGTGTTTGCATCTATCACCTTTCCGGTTATAATTCCCACAGCATAGATTTTAGTTGATAAGGTCATCAACAAGCACAGTATCAGGTAGGATCTCATAATTTAATTGGATTAACTCAATGATAACACTCAAACCTTGAGCATGGTTTAGTGGCTTATCGATCTCTTAGGTCGGTAATGGGTTTTTCGAAGAATCGATATAAAAGGGTGGCGCCCACGATTACGATGAACCAGAATCCCAGATAGCTAACAATGGATTGTAGTTCGTTTTGAGGCGGGGATAGGTGTGCAAGAACCTGTGCCACCAATCCCAGGTTGATCAGATACATGGAGTAGGAGACAAGTGATATGTGCGTAATGGCTTTTCCGAAAGGGTTTGAACATGATTTCCAATCAGCGAACAAGGGAAGCAGCATTGCAGCGCCCAACCCTGTTGTGCTGAAGTGCCAGGTCATTGCATGGAAGCCGGTTGGATCACTTTTGATGTATTCTTTGCTCGCCCAAAAAACAACAAACCCCAAGGATGCAAGCAGCCATTTGCTCTTGATGATTTTATGTCGATAGTAATGCATCAGCCATGCAAATAACACACCATACATGATTGCATCCAGTCTGGCGACTACCGTTTTACGGAAGGTGACGTCAAACCAAAACGGATCAAGTTGTTGATTGGAAATGGATAGCCGGTATGTCAAGGGTATTATGAGTAGAGCAAGGATTGAAGCCAATACAATCCATTTGCGATTACCTGTGTACGATTTTGTTGCTGCCAAGAAAAGGACAGGGGTGACAATATAGAACCACTCTTCAATGGAAAGACTCCAGGATTCCCAGAAAAAATCGGTGAATGGAGTCATGAAATTGTGAACGAAAAGCAGAAATTTCCAATCAAATGACTCCAATTTGGAATTATTCCATCCCATCCAAGCGAAAAGTACATTCAGTAACAAAACCAAATAGTAAGCGGGAAGGGTTCTGAACCACCTCCTTTTCCAGAACTTGAAAAGGTCGTCCATGGTTCCCAATTCATTTTTTTCAATCAATCTAATCAAAATACCTCCTATCAGGAAACCGCTCAGCACGAAAAACAGTTCCACCCCATCTGGCACACTGAAATAAGGAAACCCGGGAAGCGCTTGCTCAATCAAAAAACCTCCATGTACCAACATGACGCAAATGATGGCGAAAGCACGGAACAGGTCAAGTCCGAAAACCCTGTTCTCTTTAGCTTCGCTCCTCATGATGTGTGTCTATTTGGGTGCTTGTCGATATAGGAGGACTGAAACTGCTGCGAACACTGCATTAGGGATCCATACCGCGATTGCAGCGGGTAGGTTCCCGTTTGTCGCAAATGTGGTAGTCACCTGCATGAACATGATGTAGGTGAAGCTCAACAGGATTCCGGATCCTATTTGAAGTCCTATGCCACCTCTCACTTTTCTCGATGAAAGTGAGACCCCTATGATTGTTAATATGAATGTGGCGAACGGGAATGCGGTGCGTCGATGGCGTTCCACCAGATCGAATTGGATTCCTTCGGCTCCTCGCATCCTCTTATCCGCAATGAATGCATCCAGTTCGTCATTGTCGAGCGCGGTGATGTTGTTGTCGCGGGTTGAAAACTCAGAGGGCATGAATCCGAAGGTGGTGTCTTTTATCGTTCCTTGTTCAATCTGCTCCTTGTCTCCATTGATTTTTCTTACAATCCAGTTCTCGGCCCGCCATGTGGTTTTTGTGGAGTCCCAGATCAATCGATCACTGCTGAATTTGTATCGAAGCTCCAGTTTCTCAAATTTCTCATATGTGAAACGGAATCCTGATTTATCGATGGTGTTGAAGCTTTCAAAATAGATGAACTCGCCTGGTTTTATTTGCCGGTGGATGTTCCGGGATTTTAGAACGTAAGGGTTTTTAATATAGGTGTTCTCAAATGCCAATCGTGTTTTGTTGGCCCTGGGTATGACCCAACCGTTCAGATAGAAGGATGCGCTTGCCAAAACTGCTGCCACCAGCATGTATGGCATAAGCATTCGGCGAAAACTCACGCCGCTTGAAAGTATGGCTACGATTTCGGTTTGAGAAGCCATCTTGGATGTGAAAAATATCACAGAAATGAAAATGAAAAGTGGTGAAAACAGGTTGGCGAAATACGGAACGAAATTCAGATAGTAGTCGAAAACAATGGCGCCTATTGGTGCTTTTCTCTCAATGAAGTCGTCTATTTTTTCTGAAATGTCGAAGACTATGGCAATTAGGATGATCAGTCCTATGGCAAAAAGGAATGTGGTCAGGAATTTCCTGACGATATATGCGTCCAACTTTTTTAGCAAACGGGTGTTCATCATCAAAGGCGTTGCGACAATCTGGAAATCATTTTGGATTTCCATTCATGGAAATCACCATCAATTATGCGTTTTCTGGCTTCTCGTAGAAGGTTGACATAAAACGATATGTTGTGGAGCGTTGCTATTTGTGCGCCAAGCATTTCTTTTGAAATCATCAGGTGTCTCAAATAGGCCTTTGAATACCCGGAGTCAACAAAGCTTTTTCCATGTTCATCAAGGGGTGAAAGGTCGTCTTTCCATTTCTCGTTACGAATGTTGATGATGCCTTCGCTGGTGAATAGCATGCCATTCCGTGCATTCCTGGTTGGCATCACGCAATCGAACATGTCCACACCAAGTGCGATACATTCCAGGAGGTTCACAGGGGTTCCAACGCCCATCAGATAGCGCGGTTTGTCCTTTGGTAGGATATCGCAAACGGTTTCCGTCATGGCATACATGTCTTCAGCTGGTTCTCCTACCGACAATCCACCGATTGCGTTTCCGACGCAGTTCCTGGATGCGATGAATTCAGCTGATTCCACGCGAAGGTCCGGAAAAGTACTTCCTTGTACGATTGGAAACAGATGTTGGTCGTATCCATATTTTGGTTCCGAAATTCGCAAGTGGTTTACGCAACGGTCTAGCCAACGGTGGGTCATTTCCATTGACTTCCTGGCAGCCCTTTTTTCGCATGGGTAGGGTGTACATTCATCAAAAGCCATGATGATATCCGCACCGATGGCTCTTTGGATGTCCATGGATGTCTCAGGCGATAAAAAGTGCTTTGACCCATCGATATGTGATCTGAAATACACGCCCTCTTCCTTTATTTTCCGTGTATCTGATAACGAATACACCTGATAACCTCCGCTGTCGGTCAAAATCGGACGATCCCAGCCCATGAACTTGTGAAGTCCTCCCGCCTTGACCAACAGATCTGTCCCTGGACGCAGGTTCAAGTGGTATGTGTTTCCGAGAATGATGCTTGCATCCGTATCGTTTTTCAAATCCCTTTGATGAACCCCCTTCACGGTGCCGGCGGTTCCAACTGGCATGAATACAGGAGTGTCGATTTCTCCGTGGCTCGTATGAATGGTGCCAGCCCTGGCCTTTGTGCCTTTGTCGTTGGATTGGAGCTTGAAAAACATTCGTTTAAGCTAAGTTGGAACAGATGTGTTAATATCTTGTCAAAATTAGAAATTTAAATCCTCGAAGCACTTTATAGTTTTGCCACTTCATAACTTAATGATGGTTTTCGGTTTTTCTTGGCTTTGGATACCTGTTGGGTTGGCTTCGTTGGCGTTTCTGGTTCAATGCTACCATCTGTTCTTTCGTTTTTCACGGCTTGCCTTTCACAAGGTTAAAAACAGTCCTTCCTCCCGTGAGCCAGTTTCTGTGGTTATTTGTGCTAGAAATGAGTTGAAAAACCTTCAGGCTCACTTGGAGTCGTTCTTGAGTCAGGATTATCCTGAATTCCAAGTTGTAGTGGTAAATGACTGTTCGTGGGACGAGAGCCAATCCTATTTGGATGATATGGTGCTCAAACACAAGAATCTCAAAGTGGTGGTAATTAAGGAACAGGAAAAATACCAGCATGGAAAGAAGTTTGCCTTGTCACTTGGTATAAAGGCAGCAAGTTACGATCTGCTGTTGCTCAGTGATGCTGATTGTCTACCCGCCTCATCTGATTGGATCGGAAGGATGTCCTCTTCTTATACCAATGGTGTGGAAATTGTCATAGGTTACGGAGGATATTGTAAATCGCCTGGTGTTTTGAACCGGATTATCAGATTTGACACGTTTTTCAATGGTATGCAGTACTTGTCGGCCGCATTGGCTGGAAGCGCTTATATGGGTGTTGGCAGAAACTTATCGTATAGGAAAACCTTGTTTTTCAAAAACAAGGGATTTGCTAACCACAACCACTTGCTTTCAGGTGACGATGACCTGTTTATCAATGAAACCGCTCGTGCGGGTAATACCGCGGTTCAGCTGCATCCTGACTCCTTTACCTTGTCTGTGGCAAAGTCATCCTTTGGCGCATGGTTTCGACAAAAGAGAAGGCATCAAACCACCTCTGAGTTTTATAAATCTTCGCACAAGCTGCTTATCGGTTCCTTGTTCTTTTCGCATTTCCTATTCCTTGCGGCAACCGTTTTATTGTTGGTCCTTGGATTCCATCAGGTTTGGGTCGGCTCTGCCTTAGCATTATGGTATTTGATCCGATTCATTATATTTGGCATGTCTATGAGGCGACTTGGTGAATTGGATAACCTGTGGATGCTGCCTTTTTATGATATCTTAATCTTGATTGTCTATCCGGCAATAGCCGTAGCCAATATGATCAGTAAACCTAAAAACTGGCGTTAATGTCTGAAGAGCAACAGCAAGTAGGAGCAACCGAGTTGAATCCCAACCTCAGCGAGAAGGCGGTCAAGGACTACGCATTGGTTAAGGATGCGGTTGAAAACGGCGACCAAAAAGCATATGCCGAGTTGATGTCGCGTTACAAGGATTCCATCTATTTTATGTTGCTCAAAATGGTCAATAACCGCGATGATGCAGATGATTTGACCATTGAAGCATTTGGCAAGGCCTTTAGGAACCTGAAGCAGTATACCCCCGACTATGCTTTCAGTACATGGCTTTTTAAGATCGCTACCAATAACTGTATCGATTTCATCCGCAAAAAGCGTAAAATGACTGTATCCCTTGATAAGGGTTTTGACACTGACGATGGCGGCGAAATGACATTGGAGGTACGATCCAATCAGCCGGATCCGGAGGAGCACATGATGAAAAAACAAAATGTGGTCATGATGCGCGATGTGGTCGAGCGTTTGAAACCACGATATCGCCGTCTGGTTGAGCTTCGTTACTTCCAGGAGAGGTCCTATGAGGAGATTTCGGATGAGTTGAAACTTCCTTTGGGCACAGTCAAGGCACAGCTGTTCCGTGCCAGGGAGTTTTTGTACCAGATCATGAAAAACTCTGGTCACAAGATTTAGTCCTTTCTTATCAGCTTTTCGTGGACGGCTTCGGTATCATTGAAAAATACTTTCCTGACTTGGATGCAGTTCAACGTGAGCGACTTCTTGCTTTGGGCGGCCTGTATTACGAGTGGAACTCCAAAATCAATGTGGTATCCCGTAAAGACATCGATTTGCTTTTTGAGCGTCATGTATTGCACAGCTTGTCGATTGCAAAATTTATTCGATTCAAGAATGGTACGCATGTGATGGATCTAGGCACGGGAGGGGGTTTTCCCGGAATACCGTTGGCTGTATTTTTTCCAAACACCTTTTTCACACTGGTCGACTCCATTGCCAAAAAGACAATGGTGGTGCAAGACATTGCCAATCGGCTCGGGTTGGCAAATGTGCAGGTTTTAACTTCTAGGGTTGAAAGCATTCGTCAGGATTTTGATTTTGTTGTTAGTAGGGCTACGGCACCCTTGGGTGATCTTCATCGCTGGTCCTCAAAAAACATCTCCAAAAAACAAATGAATGCTATTCCCAACGGAATCATTTGTTTGAAAGGAGGGGACTTGAGGGATGAGCTAGAGCCATTCAAAAACAGGGTGGAAGTTGTTGATTTGACGGAGTTTTTCACGGAGGAGTTCTTCCAAACCAAGAAGTTGGTGTATCTTACCTGTTGACTTTCAGTTATTTATGATAATTAATTAAAACCATTGAATTTGCATGGAATTAATCCTTATTTTTGCACTCCATTTCCAATCAAGGTATTAAGATGAAAAGGACATTTCAACCATCGGCAAGAAAGAGAAGGAACAAGCATGGTTTTCGTGAGCGCATGGCATCTGCAAACGGTCGCCGTGTATTAGCTGCACGTCGTGCCAAGGGACGTCATAAGTTGACCGTTTCTGACGAGGAGACAATGCGTCGTCACCACTAAGTAACAAAGCTTTAATCTCATAAGGGCCGTCTTCATGACGGCCTTTTTTATTTGTATCGGATGATTCCTGCGATTTCCTCTGCTTGCTCATAAAGCCGATGTCCACCTTCTAGTAAGTGCAGGGTTCCGAAGCGATGGATTTTTTTTAGAAAACGCTTGCCTTGGCTGATCGGGATAAGTGAGTCGGACTTGCCAAAAATCAGATCCGTTCTTATTCCCAAACCATTGATTTTTTCTGCGATTCCAGAAAGATTAGGTATTGTCAAGCGGTGTACCATCCAACTATCGTATACCAGGTTCCTGACTTTTTGATGCGTTATCTGATGTATGAAATAGCTGGCTGTTTTAGGACTGTAGATTCCCAATTTTCCAAATAGCTTAATCATTGAAATCACGCGTGACGGGTCTTTTTTGAAGTTGCCCATCAAAAACCTACCAATCTTGTTTCCGGTCAGGAACCGGTATCCTGGATGGTATCGCAATGCATCGGGTGCCAATAAAAACAAATCTCTTAACCCAGGAGGTCCATATTCCACCATGTTCAAGGCCAAGCGGCCACCGAAGCTATGTCCGATGACTGAATAACTTTCGGTTTCGAAGCTGGAAACCAATTCCTGAAATCCCAAACGAAGTTCATCCGCCGTGAAGGCGTCCACATCACTTTTACGGTCATATTGGCTTCCGTGATAAAAAAGTGAAACAGATACGATCTGGTATTCGCCTCCCAACCAATTGGAAAGGTGTATCAGGTCTTCGTATCCTCTGTTGAATCCGTGGAATGCGAATAAGACTTTATTGCCATCACCAGCGTAGTGTGTTTCCCATGTGATTTTAGC
>JBEAXM010000134.1:0-2959 GCA_041159805.1 Bacteroidota bacterium | reverse complement strand
CAGGCTTCATATGATCCGTGATTTGATTCAGGAATTTAAGCTTGTCTAATGGAAACCCCTTTCCCAAGGCGGGATGAATGAAAAAGAAGTTCAATAAGTGATCAACCCGGTCTGCCGCTTCAATGTCGCGCAACGATGATGATATGGGCTCCACATGCGACATACTAAAAGTTGAACCTATATGTGGATTTTGTACTGTAGCTCGAAGCACATCGGCGCCGCGTGCCAATGACAAGGATGCATGTAAGGCGGCTCGCGTGAAATTTCTCCTTCCGGTTTTTCCGGGGGCATGTATGCCCAGGAAATAGCCTGCTCCGCAAAATGCCATGGGCTCATTCAGTACCATCCAGTTCTTTACACGGTCGCCGAGTTTTTTTGCGCAGATTTCACTGTACGATTCGAACCAGCCAACCACATCCCGGTTGGTCCAGCCTCCAAGGTTTTCCAGTTGCTGTGGAAGATCCCAATGGTACAATGTCACCCAAGGTGTGATGGATTGCTCCAGGCAGTCATCCACCAATCGGTCGTAAAAATCCAATCCTTTTTGATTGATGGCGCCTGTTCCATTTGGCAAGATACGAGGCCAACTCAGTGAAAATCTGAAATGAGGAATACCCATCATTCGGATGCAATCCAAGTCTTCTCGATATCGCCAATAGAAATTGGATCCCGGTTGCGTGCTCGATCCGTCTGCAATTTTTCCACCCTTCTGGCAAAACACGTCCCAAATGGATAATCCTTTGCCATCGGCTTCTATGGCCCCTTCCGTTTGAGCGGCGGAAGCAGACACACCCCAAATGAATGGTTTTTCGTTCACGGGAGCGAATTTCAGCAATTATTGCTTATCGATGAAGAAAAAGCGTCAAGCGGATGGAGACCACATCGCTTCTTGACTGAAGATGTTTCGGACCGGAGCAGGTTTTGATTGCTTGGCTAAAATGGCATTCACAATCTGGGCGGTTTGATCTGGATAATGCACGGCAATCGGTTGTCCGTTGGATAACCAATCAGTCAAGTGATGATGGTGTTTTTGCTTTAGATTTTTCATGACTGAAACCCCCATTGATTTCAACATGGCGGCATTGCAATGCTGTTCAAACTGTTTTTTCATGGGTATCACCAGGAGCTTTTTACCCAGGAACAAGGCCTCAGAGGTGGTTCCGAACCCTGCGTTACACAATACGCCATTGGAGGACGCCATGCTTTCCAAAAACCGCTTGCCCTCAATCGGCCAAACCTCCATCAAACCTTTTTTGTAGGGCTGTTTGCAATGTTTTGAAAAGATTTGCCATCGAACACTTTTGAACCCTTCCAATTTCTTGCATATTTTCTCGTCTGCATAGGAGGGAAGGTAAACGGTAATGTGTCCATTGTTGGTCACAGGCATCTGTCGTACCGCCGAACGGATGATAGGGGTATAAATATTTGGTCCCAGACTTTTGAAGTGAAATCCGTATTCCTCTTTTGTCGGGGCGTATTTTTCGATGATGATTCTACCAACAGGGTCAGCTGAATCAGGTCGGGGTGCATCCGGATGCAATGTGGCGGCTTGGTTACTCAAACCAATGCATTTCACGCCTCTTAACTTGGAGGCCCAGGCAGTGATGGGTTCAAAATCGGAGATCACCAAATCATACTGCTCGATGGGAAAGTTGCGTATTTCACGAAGCAGCCGGAATGTTTTAATGCGTTTATAAGTTTCCCAATAGTCAATACCACCACTCTTACCGAATACAAAGTACAGCCCTTTCATGCGGTATTCGGGTTCAAAGGGTAACTTCACCTCGAATTGTTCCCCGCTGATCAGTACATCAACATGGGCATGTTTTCTTAATTCCTGGATGATTTCAATGGAGCGTGTGACATGACCGTTACCTGTTCCTTGTATGCCGTATAGTATTTTCATTTGGTTTGATGGGTTGTTAATGAAAGTTCCGTCATCATCATGGAGAAGATTTCCGATTGATCGGCTACCGCCAAACGATCCTCCTGGTGGTCATCACTTTCATGCGTTTCAAATTGGTGATCTCGGTACCGGAAGATGGACCATGTACCATGGTGGTATTCAAGAGCGGTAAGGTTTTCCACCCAATCACCGGAATTGAGGTAGGTGACCTGGCCTTTGCCTTTGTGCATCTCTTTGATTTCGGGGTGATGGATGTGTCCGCAAATCACTTGATGATATCCGTGCTCAATGGCTATGTCAGCTACAGTATCCTCAAAGTCGTTGATGAACTTGACCGCTTGTTTCACACTGTTTTTGATTTTCTTCGATAGCGATACCTTTTCGCGGCCCATCCATGTCAGGATCCAGTTGCAGGCTGCATTGATGTAGATGAGCAAATCATATCCCACCGAACCGATGCGGGTCAGCCATTTGGCATGTTGCATTGTAAAGTCGAACACATCACCGTGGAAAACCCACGCTTTCTTACCATCCAGTTCGACCACCAACTTGTTGGCGATTTTCAGGGATCCCAATTCGAAATCCACAAACCTGCGAAGCATTTCATCGTGGTTTCCGGTCAGGTAATGCACCTTGGTTCCTTTAGATGCCCAGGAAAGGATTTGTCGAACCACCTGCATGTGCGACTTAGGCCAATAGGATTTTGAAAACTGCCAGATATCAATGATGTCGCCATTCAAAATGACCGTCTTCGGCTTGATGCTTTTCATGTATTTCAAAAGCTCCTTGGCATGGCAACCATAAGTACCCAGATGCACATCGGAAATCACAACCAGGTCAACTTTTCTCTTTTTGTGTTCCTTGTCCTGTTTGTGCTTTTCCATAGCGATGACTTACCTAGATGTATGGAATCCGAATAAAGAGGTGAAGAAGTACTTGTAAAACAATTCGCGGAAAAGAGTTGCCGCTAGGGCAATGGAATGCTTTATTGAAAAACGGATTCGGATTAATTTCACGTTACAAAGAAACGTGTGCAACGTTACGTAGCTATAT
>JBEAXM010000048.1:0-5120 GCA_041159805.1 Bacteroidota bacterium | reverse complement strand
GTATCCCATATGGGAGATGGTGATCACAACCGCTTCGTCAGCGATGATGTCCTCCATGGAAATCTCATCCGCTGCATACACGATTTCAGTCCTTCTGGCATCTCCGTATTTAGAGCGCATGTCAGCCATTTCATCCTTCAGGATTTGCATCCTTAAGGTTTCATTATCAAGGACTTCTTTGTAGTGAGCTATAAGCTTCATCAACTCGTTGTACTCTTCACGAATCTTATCCCGCTCCAATCCGGTCAATCGCTGTAAACGCATGTCCAAGATGGCTTTGGCCTGGATTTCCGACAAACCAAATGTCTCCATCAAACCCGTCCTAGCCACATCTGGTGTATCCGACTTTCGGATCAGGGCTATGACCTCATCCAAATGATCCAAAGCAATCAACAAGCCCTCCAAGATGTGGGCCCTCTTTTCGGCTTCATTGAGATCGTAGCGGGTCTTCCTGATCAACACCTCATGGCGATGGTCAACGAATTGGGAAATCAAATCCTTAAGATTCAAAAGCAGAGGACGACCTCCTGATAAGGCAATATTATTAACTGAAAATGAAGATTGTAGTCCTGTGTACTTAAATAAATTATTTAATACAACCGCGGCTTGAGCATCCCTGTGGATTTCGTAAACAATACGCATTCCATCACGGTCTGACTCATCACGGATATCGGTGATACCCTCTAATTTCTTTTCATTGACCAAGTCCGCCGTTTTGCGGATCATGTCGGCCTTATTGGTCATGTAGGGGATTTCGGTGACTATAATCCGTTCCCTACCATTATCCAAGGTTTCAATATTAGTCTTGGCGCGCATTACCACGCGACCCCTTCCCGTCAAAAACGCCTCTCGCACCCCATTGTAACCATAAATGATGCCGCCGGTGGGGAAGTCTGGGGCTTTTACAAATTGGAGCATTTCCTCAACGGTGATGTCCTTGTTTTCGATGTAGGCAATGGTCGCATCAAGAACCTCGGTAAGGTTATGAGGCGCCATATTAGTGGCCATACCTACTGCGATTCCTGAAGCTCCGTTGACAAGCAAATTGGGGATTTTGGAGGGCAATACCGTTGGCTCCTGGAGTGTGTCATCGAAATTGAATTTGAAATCGACTGTATCCTTTTCAATATCTGCCAACATCTCCTCGGCTATCTTCTTCAGCCGTGCCTCCGTGTAACGCATAGCGGCTGGGCTGTCGCCGTCGATAGAACCAAAGTTCCCTTGTCCATCCACCATCGGGTAGCGTAACGACCATTCCTGAGCCATGCGCACCATGGCGTCATAAACGGATGAGTCACCATGCGGATGGTACTTACCAAGAACCTCTCCTACGATCCTTGCCGATTTCTTGTAAGCCCTGTTCGAAAGAACCCCAAGGTCCAGCATACCATAAAGAACCCTGCGATGAACTGGCTTAAAACCATCCCTAACGTCTGGCAGCGCTCTGGAAACAATCACCGACATCGAATAATCGATGTAGGCGGTTTTCATTTCCTCTTCAATGTTGATTTGAACAATCTTTTCTCCTGTGGACATGGCTTGGTGTTAATATGTTTTAGATGGGTTTATAAGCAATTACTTCTATCCGAAAACTGACTATATGTCATGGGTTGGGTGTTTGGCAAATCAAAAAAACACAACATTCTGTTGATCAGGTAATTAACCCCTGTGCAGCAGCCTTTTTGGACCCTCAATGATTTCACTCTCGAATGTACTGAATTTGTGGCATGTTTTGTGTTGAAAATTCCGTAATAATATCAACAAGCCACACCTGTGATCCGCACTGATTGAGAGTATGTTTGTAAGTAAATCCAATCAGCAAATAATTAAAAAATTAAAGAACATTTTTCTAAATCTTTCGTTAAAAACCGCAAATCAACCCCGTAAAATAAAAACCAATTATGGAAGCTAAATTTTCACCCAGGGTCAAAGACGTTATTCAATACAGTAAGGAAGAAGCTGTTCGTCTGGGACACGAATACATCGGCACCGAGCATTTGTTGTTAGGTCTTATCCGTGAAGGCGAAGGAATGGCCATCAAGATCCTGAAATCCCTTAACATAAACCTAAGCGAACTCCGTAAATCTGTTGAAAACGCTGTTAGAGGCAGTTCCGGAACCGGTTCACGAACCGTTAACCTACCCCTCACCAAACAGGCTGAGAAGGCCCTTAAGATCACCTATCTTGAAGCCAAGATATATAAGTCGGACATCATCGGAACTGAACACCTGATGCTAGCCATCCTCAAGGATGAGGACAACATTGCAACGCAGATCCTGAACCAATCCGGGGTCAATTACGATATTCTTCGCGAGGAGCTTGATATGTTCAGATCCAACATCCGATCCGAATCTCCACAGAACCCTTCCGACGACGATCCATATTCGAAAGACGATGATTCTCCAGGAATCAATCCCACAAAGAAAACGGGCGATTCCAAATCAAAAACACCCGTACTCGATAACTTCGGTCGGGATCTTACCAAGGCTGCCGAAGAGGGTAAATTGGACCCCATTGTTGGTCGTGAAAAGGAAATCGAGCGGGTATCCCAGATCCTTTCCAGAAGGAAGAAAAACAACCCCATACTCATTGGAGAGCCCGGTGTAGGTAAATCCGCCATTGCCGAAGGACTGGCCTTGCGCATTGTCCAGCGAAAAGTTTCCCGGATCCTCTTCAATAAACGCATTGTCACACTTGACTTGGCCTCTTTGGTAGCCGGTACAAAATACCGTGGACAATTCGAAGAACGCATGAAAGCTGTGATGAATGAATTGGAGAAATCACCCGATGTGATCCTATTCATTGATGAAATCCATACGATCATCGGCGCCGGTGGCGCGAGTGGCTCGTTGGACGCTTCGAATATGTTCAAACCCGCGTTGGCACGTGGTGAAATCCAGTGCATCGGTGCCACCACTTTGGATGAATATCGCCAGTATATCGAAAAAGACGGCGCATTGGACCGTCGCTTCCAAAAGGTGATTGTTGATCCCACTTCCGTGGATGAAACAGTTGAGATCCTTCACAACATCAAGGAAAAATACGAAGATCACCACCATGTGAACTATACAGAGGATGCAGTGAAATCATGTGTCACGCTAACATCACGATACATCACCGACCGCTTCCTTCCAGACAAGGCCATTGATGCACTTGATGAGGCAGGAAGCCGGGTACACATCTCCAACATCCATGTTCCCGACAATATCATTGAGTTGGAAAACAAGATCACAGACATCAAGTCGGAGAAGAACAAAGTGGTTCGATCTCAGAAATACGAAGAGGCTGCGCGACTCCGTGACACGGAGAAACAGCTTCTGGAAGAGCTTGAGAACGCGAAACGCAGCTGGGAGGAGGAAACGAAGAATCAACGTTACACCGTTACCGCCGATGATGTTGCTGCTGTTGTAGCGATGATGTCGGGTGTGCCGGTTCACCGGATCGCCCAGGCCGAAACCACCCGCTTGATCAAAATGCCACAGGAACTGCAGGGCAAGGTAATCGGTCAGGACGATGCCATTCGCAAGGTCGTAAAAGCCATTCAACGTAACCGCGCAGGACTGAAAGACCCAAACAAGCCCATTGGAACCTTTATTTTCCTCGGACCTACCGGAGTAGGAAAAACAGAACTTGCAAAAGAGCTCGCCCGATACCTGTTTGACACCGAAGACGCCTTGATCCGTATTGACATGAGTGAATACATGGAAAAGTTTGCGGTTTCACGATTGATTGGAGCGCCTCCCGGATATGTGGGATATGAAGAGGGTGGTCAGCTTACCGAGAAAGTACGCAGAAAGCCCTACTCCATCGTATTGCTTGACGAAATTGAAAAAGCCCATCCTGATGTATTCAACCTTCTACTGCAGGTACTCGACGATGGTCAGCTGACCGATAGTCTTGGTCGTAAAGTGGATTTCAAGAATACAATCATCATTATGACCTCTAACATCGGATCCCGACAATTGAAGGAATTCGGAACAGGGGTTGGATTCAATTCATCGGCGCGTGTAAATGCCTCGGAGGAAAATGCAAGGGCGGTGATTGAGAGTTCTCTCAAAAAAGCGTTTGCTCCTGAATTCTTAAACCGTATAGATGATGTGATCATCTTCAACTCCCTTGGAAAGGAAGACATCCACAAAATCATCGATATCGAGTTGGATCATTTGTATAAGCGTGTTACCGAGATGGGATACAAGCTGGAATTGAGCAGTGAAGCGAAAGACTTCATTTCCGACAAAGGTTTTGATGCCAATTTCGGTGCTCGTCCTCTCAAGCGTGCCATCCAAAAATATGTGGAGGACATCCTTGCTGAAGAAATCATAAAGGGCGAACTCAAAGAAGGCGATCACATCATGTTGGAGTTTGATTCGGAAAAAAACTCCTTGAAACCAACTGTGACAAAGGCCACCTCTCCTCCCCCGCCAAAAACCAAGCGCAAGAAGGAGGAAAATTAACCTTGCTAAAACAAAAAAAAGAGGAGCGCAAATGTGCTCCTCTTTTTGTTACAGATATTTTACATCTGATGTTTACCGGAATTACTCCGTTATTCCATCCATGATTTCCTGACTTACGCCGGTGAACGAGTATCCACCGTCATGGAACAGATTCTGCATGGTTACCATTCTGGTAAGGTCAGAGAACATGGTGATGCAATAGTCAGCACAACTTTCAGCAGACGCATTACCCAGTGGCGACATCCTGTCGGCGAAGGCAAAGAATCCGTCAAAACCCTTTACCCCACTGCCAGCAGTTGTTCGAGTTGGTGATTGTGAAATGGTGTTAACGCGAACTTTTTTCGCCTTGCCATAATGATATCCAAAAGACCTTGTGATGGATTCCAACAGGGACTTGGCGTCTGCCATATCGTTGTAATCAGGAAACACCCGTTGGGCGGCAATATAGGTTAATGCCACTACACTTCCCCAATCGTTGATGGCATCCTGCTTCATGGCTGTATGTAACACCCTGTGAAGGGATATTGCCGAAATATCGAGGGTCTTGTGATAAAAATCGTAATTGGTTTCGGTGTAGGGAATGCTCTTACGAACGTTTGGCGACATGCCTATGGAATGCAGCACGAAGTCGATTTTGCCTCCAAGCACATCCATGGAAGTTTGAAA
>JBEAXM010000040.1:0-5422 GCA_041159805.1 Bacteroidota bacterium | reverse complement strand
CAAAGTATGGGGAAATGTAGCCACGGTCGAACTGCATTCCTTCCACAACCTCAACAGTTGTTTCGGTGCCCTTTGCTTCTTCAACGGTGATGACACCTTCTTTTTTCACTTTATCCATCGCTTTTGCGATCAGTGATCCGATCTCGTAATCGCTATTGGCTGAAATGGTGGCAACCTGTTCGATTTTTTTGTTGTCGTCGCCAACAGATTTGCTCTGCTTTTTGAGGTTTGCAACAACAGCGATGACCGCCTTGTCTATGCCCCTCTTGAGGTCCATCGGATTTGCTCCTGCAGCTACGTTTTTCAAACCAGCGGTTATGATGGCCTGCGCCAAAACGGTAGCGGTTGTTGTACCATCACCGGCAACATCGGCGGTTTTGGATGCAACTTCCTTCACCATTTGAGCACCCATGTTCTCAACGGGGTTTTTCAGTTCGATCTCTTTTGCCACACTTACACCGTCCTTGGTGATTGCTGGTGAACCGAATTTCTTATCGATAATGACATTTCTTCCTTTTGGACCAAGGGTGACTTTAACGGCGTTAGCCAAAGCGTCCACTCCGCGTTTCAGTGCGTCACGAGCTTCTAAGTTGAATGAGATTTCTTTTGCCATGGTGGGGTATCTGATTAATGGTTATTTTAATGTTTGAAGGTTATTAAACAACTGCAAAGATGTCGGATTCACGCATGATCAAATACTCTTTGCCATCGTGCGTGATTTCTGTTCCTGAATACTTGCCGTAAAGAACACGGTCACCAACCTTAACGGTCATTGGCTCATCTTTCTTGCCGCTTCCTACTGCTACTACCAAACCTTGCTGAGGCTTTTCTTTGGCTGTGTCCGGAATAATGATACCGCTTGCGGTTTTCGTTTCAGCCGGAGCTACCTGAACGACTACCCGGTCGGCTAGGGGCTTAATGCTGATTTTTTTGCTCATGATAATATGTTTTTAATGGTTATTTGGTTCAATGCTCGCGTCCAATCATTTTCTGTGCCACACGCGAATTCATGACACTTTTTCCTATTTGAATTACTTTACTAAAAGAAAAATGTCACAGCTGTTGTCATAATGACACACTGTGACATTCTTTTGTTTTACAGTTGGCTGATTCGCGCTACCTGAAAGGATTAATTTCCTTGTGGGTTTTGATTCGTTGCAGGAGGAGTGGCAGCTGGCTGTTGGTTCGGAGCTGGAGCAGGGGCTGGTGCTGGAGCAGTAGGTGCTGCAGGCATCGGGTTATCCTCAAGTTGCTGTTGAACAACTGAATTTTCTTGATTACCACCTCCTTCAGACATGAATATGGTTCCGCTCACACTAAAAACCATCAAGGCGATTGCTAATCCCCAAGTTAATTTTTCCAATAGGTCGGTAGTACGACGAACACCCATGATTTGGTTAGAGGAACTCAAACCAGAGGCAAGTCCACCACCCTTTGAATTTTGAACCAACACAATCAAGGCCAAAAGGACGCATGTAATGATGATGAGTACGGAAATGAATGTATACATTACTTTTTGATTTTCAGTTAATTAATATATCTGGAAGCTTAAATTACGCGTTTCGGCTTTTCAGATTTTCGATGAGGGATGCAAAGTAAGCCTTTTTTTCTGGCAATTTCAAGCTTAATCGCTCATAAGTGACTATGGCTTTGTCGAATCTACCCTGCTGGGCATAAATCCTGGCCAAGGTTTCTGATATCAAATCCTCATGTTCCTGGGCACTTTTTCGTGCCATGTTACCAGGTGAGTAAAACTCGCTTTTGGCGGGCACGATTCGGGGCTCTTCACGTATGAATCGCTCAATCAAATCGGATTCCTTGGAGGCGGATGCAACGACTTCAATGCGGGATTTCGGATTGGTTTCTACTTCATCCAAGCGGTACGGGTTCACAATTGTTTGCCCGTCCTTGGTATTCATCTCAGGAGCTTGCGCTTGACTGTTTTTCAGCCATTCTGCGAATGAGTGCTTTTCCTCTTTGTTAAAAGGACTCTTGGGTTCAACCGTTCCAGATGATTGTATCGGTTCTGTTTTTACGGTGGAAATTCCTGCCGATAGCGGCTGGTTTTGTGCAGACTCGGTGGATTGTATTTCGTTTATATCCTCACTGGCTTCCGGTTTCTTTTCAATGGTTTTTTCCGATGGTGAAACTAAGGTTTCCGGTAAGTCAACCACGACAGATTCCACGACTTGAATATCGGTTTCTGAAGCGGGAGTTAAGGGCTCAACCTCACCGATTTCCAGGTCAAGTTGCTCCCTGATTGCTCGCTCCTGTTCTTTCAATTCACGAAGTCGCTCCTCGATGACTTTTCTAGGGTCTTTCCTTTCTTTGGAAACAGGAGTGGGTGAGGGGGCCTCCTGAAGCTCTTTTTTAGGTTCCGTTGACTCATCCTTCACCACTTCCAAATGAGCCGATTGTTTCTCGACTACGGTTTCAAGTCTAACATTTTCATTGGCAGAAGCCGCTTCCGCATCAACCTCCCCCGGCATCGGGATTTCTTTGGGTGATAAAACCAGATTGCGCAGGATGGACCGGTTCGGCACATGAACAGAGGTGCGACGAAGTTGATTTTCGTACCGGATGTGGTCAATAAGCTTGTATTGTATCGTCAATAGGATATGCCCATTGGTATAAAACGGGTAGCGCGATACAATCTCCTCCAGGCCGGAAATGGCATCTTCATCCTTTAAGACAGGCGACTTCAAGAGTTTTGTCAATCGATCCCTAGTCATCTGTTTTACCAATTTATAACCGCCCTGTTGAAAATGTCTTCAGTAAGTTGATTGCATATCTCAGCAATCAGTTCCTGCTCCACCGAGTTGAGGTTTTTACGGCTGTCGTAGTCCACATATCTGGTGAACGACGATTCAAAATCCTGTTTGGTGTCGATTTTGTTTGAGAATCTCACAGACACGGTTATGCTGAGTCGGTTCAGGGCGGCCTGTTCGTTTCCTTGTATGGCTACGGGCCTGGATTGATAATCGGAGATGAATCCTTCAAAATGCAAATCACCTATGGAGTTGGTCAGTCTCAGACTGGTTTGGGAGACAAAGCGGTCTTTGAGCTTTTCAGTGAAAACGGAGCTGAGTGATGGCTGGACAATCGATGCCCGGTTTTCAAAAAAAGCCACGGAAACGGTCTCCGTTCCGGGAGGAATAGAGGCGCCGGTGAACGAATAGGTTTTGCATCCGGCAACCATCCATAATGAAAACATGAAAGCCGCAGCCGACAAAAAGCTGAATGGAGCCACTTGCTTTCTCATAGGTCGTATTCCTTGATTTTACGGTATAATGTCCTTTCGGAGATGCCTAATTCCCTAGCAGCATGTTTTCTGCGGCCCCGATGTTTTTCGATGGCTTTCTTGATGGCTTCCTTTTCTCGCTCTTCCAAGGAAAGGTTTTCATCGATGATTTCATCATGCCTGGATACGGGAGAGACATCATTCACCGGTTGTATGGAAATAGATGGTTGAGAGATTTGATGGCTAGGGTTAACCTCTTGATAAAGTTTGTCGATGTATTGCGCATGGCTTTCGGCAAAGGTGCCTGTGACACCACCTGCGGCAATCATCTCCAATACCAGTTTTTTCAAGTCGGTTATGTCCTTTCTCATGTCGAACAAAACCTTGTACAGGATGTCTCTCTCAGAGAAATCAGGCCCTCCAGTAGAGGCCAACACGGGTAAGGTTTTGGCTGCTTCGTTGGGCAGGTAATTACGCAGTACATCTGCAGTAATGCTTTTGTTCCGTTCGAGGATGGACAGCTGCTCGGTCACGTTTTTCAGTTGTCGCACATTACCGGGCCATGCATAAGCAGCCAACATTTCAACTGCCTCTGACGACAATGTAACAGCAGGCATCCTGTAACGCTCTGCGAAATCACTAGAGAATTTACGGAACAGCAGGTGGATATCCTCCCTGCGTTGACGCAGTGCCGGTATTTGTATCGGAACGGTACTCAATCGGTAGTAGAGATCCTCTCTGAATTTGCCTTTCCGGATTGCATCGGGGATGTCGACGTTGGTTGCCGCAACGACCCTCACATTTGTTTTCTGGACATTGGAAGAACCTACCTTGATGAACTCTCCTGATTCCAAAACCCTGAGCAAACGGACCTGTGTGAGCAGAGGCAATTCCGCCACCTCATCCAAAAAAATGGTGCCGCCGTTTACCACTTCGAAATATCCTTTGCGTGCCTCATGCGCACCAGTGAATGCTCCTCGTTCATGACCGAATAGCTCCGAGTCAATGGTGCCTTCGGGTATCGCTCCGCAATTCACCGCGATGTAGGGTCCATGCCTGCGAGCACTCAGTTTATGGATGATTTGAGGGAAGACCTCTTTACCTGTGCCGCTCTCGCCGGTAATGAGAACAGTGATGTCGGTTGGTGCCACCTGCCGTGCCGTATCTATTGCATGATCCAGCAATGGAGATCCGCCGATGATCCCAAACCGTTGTTTGACTTCCTGTATGTTCATTGCACGATATCGGTTATTCGTTCGGAATGGTTTCTCCTATCAATGTGGCTGCAGTGTGTGAGTGGATCTTTACTTTGACGTATTCACCTGTATTATGGCTGCCTTTTGGAAAGACCACAACAGCGTTCTCCGTGTTTCTACCCATGAGCATTTCATCCGATCTTTTTGAAAGCCCCTCGATAAGTACGTGATGTGTTTTTTCACTCATTTCCTCCATCCGCTTTTTGGATATTTGCTGCTGCAGGTTGACGATTTCGGTCAGTCTTCTTGTTTTGACCTCCTCGGGAACATCGTCCTCGTATTGCCGCTCGGCCAATGTTTTCGGACGCTCAGAATATTTGAACATGTAGGAAAAGTGGTAGCCAGCCCATTCCATTAATGACAAGGTTTGCTGATGGTCTTCTTCGGTTTCCCCGCAGAACCCTGAGATGATATCGGTTGAAATGGCACATCCTGGAAGGATTCTGCGTATGGCTTCAATCCGTTCCATATACATCTCACGGCTGTATCCCCGGTTCATGCGTTCCAAAACCGAAGTGCTACCTGATTGTACAGGAAGGTGTATGTATTTGCAAATGTTTTCGTGTCGAGCCATGGCATGCAACACATCATCGGTCATATCCCTCGGATTAGAGGTTGAAAAACGGATCCGTAACTCGGGTGAGATTTTCGCCACCAGTTCCAACAGCTGAGCAAAGTCGGTTGCGCTTGCCCGCTGTTCAGGAGTAAGGATTTCCTTCTTCAAGCCCCCGCCAGCCCATATGTATGAATCCACATTTTGACCAAGCAATGTCACCTCCCTGTATCCGTTTTGGTACAGCTCGGTTACCTCGGCCACGATGGATTCCGGGTCGCGACTTCGTTCCCTTCCACGCGTGAATGGCACAACGCAAAAGGAACACATGTTGTCACAACCTCTGGTGATGGAAACAAATGCCGTAACACC
>JBEAXM010000264.1:0-2712 GCA_041159805.1 Bacteroidota bacterium | reverse complement strand
CTATATCCGTAATGCCGAAAAGTTCTCATGGGGAATACACACGGCCTTGCGTTCCGCCACCAGTGTTACAGATGCGCCGTCCCACTTGGTGAAATTCATCAAGGAGGGATACGATTATGCTCCTCAGCATGATATACGCTACTCCTCTGATCCATTCCGATCTGCCTCGATGATTTGGGGTGAGCTGGGAGGTACATATGGAAGGAAATTATTGGAGGTGCGTGAAAAGAAATATCTGGCCGCAGCAGTCACTTTGAAATTGATTGGTGGTTTTGACGCTGCTTTCATCGATTTCGAACGGTTGGATTATGTCGTTACATCTGCTGACTCGTTTGATCTGGGTGTTCTTTCCACCACTGGTACTTATGGCCATTCGTTCACGGATGATGAGAATACGCTCAAGAAACCATTCAAGCCAAGGGGGTTTGGATTGGGTTTTGATCTGGGTTTGACTTACTATCACAAGCGGAAACATGGTGCAGGAGACTGCAATAAGTCCGCCGAGAACCTTAAGAAGTATGTTTTCAGGGCGGGCTTCTCCATAATAGACATTGGAGCTGTTAAGTTCGGCAAACAGGCGGAGACCTACGCTTTTGATTCGGATAACTTCATTTGGCCCCAAATCGATGATGCAGTGATCAATTCAGTTGAACAGTTCGACACTACAGTCAGTCAGTACGCCTTTGCTTCCCCTGTGGGTTCTTTTGATAAGGAGAAACTTACAATTTGGCTTCCTTCAGCCGTGGCAATGGATTTCGATTATTGTGTAATCCCGAAATTCTATGTGAATGCATCCGCAGTTATTGCTGCTCCACTTGCAAAGACAGCAATAGTACGTTCCTCGATGTTTGGATTGACTCCAAGGTTCGAGACCAGGCTTTTTGAAGCATCCATGCCGTTGATCTTTCATGAATTCAAAAAGGCCCACCTTGGACTTGCCTTCAGATACAAATGGTTTGTACTAGGTACGGATCGTCTAGGGGCTTTGACCGGTATTTGGGATAATACCGGATATGACATCTTCTTTGGATTCAAGCTCAACGTATGCGAAAAAGGTGGCAAGAGGTCGCCCTCTTGTCCTGCCTATTCAAGCCGATGAATTATTTCTTGAAGAACTTTGCCACAACAAGTTCTTTTCCTCCGCTTGAGTAATCATAAAAGCCACAACCTGATTTTTTTCCAAGGTTGCCGGAAACAACCATGTTTACCAACAATGGACAAGGAGCGTACTTCGGGTTTCCGAAACCATCATGCATAACATGCAAGATGGAAAGGCAGACATCCAGCCCTATGAAATCGGCCAACTGCAATGGACCCATGGGGTGCGCCATACCAAGTTTCATGACCGTGTCGATTTCCTCAACTCCGGCAACTCCTTCATATAGACTGCATATGGCTTCATTGATCATTGGCATCAATATCCTGTTTGCGATGAAACCTGGATAGTCGTTTACCTCAACAGGTACTTTACCCAACTTCCTGGAACATTCGAACACGGTTTTGGTGACTTCATCGCTGGTGCTGTATCCTCTGATCACCTCTACCAGTTTCATTACCGGAACAGGATTCATAAAGTGCATTCCTATGACCTTATCGCCTCTTTTTGTTACCGATGCGATCTTGGTAATCGAAATGGACGAGGTGTTTGAAGCAAGGATGGTGTGTGGATCACAGGTCTGATCCAGTTCACGGAAAATATCCAGTTTTATATTCAGATTCTCTGTTGCCGCTTCCACCACGAGGTCACATCCTGCAACACCCGCTTTCATTTCTGTATGGGTTTTGATGTTGGCTAGCGTTTGGTTTTTCAAATCCTCAGTGATTGCTCCTTTGGAGATCATCCGGTCCAGATTTGAGGATATTGTGGTTATTGCCTTATCAAGCGCCTCTTGACGAATATCGATCATGGATACTTCGAACCCGTTTTGAGCGAAAACGTGGGCGATGCCATTGCCCATTGTTCCAGAGCCGATCACTGCTATTTTTTTCATGTTGGTGTGAGTTATTTGCCTTTTCTTTCTAGGACTGTTTTTACGGTGTATATGAGAATTTTCAAGTCTAGTGCCAACGACATGTTTTCAATGTAAATGATGTCGTACTTCAATCTTTCGACCATTTCCTCTACGTTTTCAGCATAGCCGAATTTCACCTGCCCCCATGAGGTGATTCCTGGACGGACTTTGTGCAAATGCCTATAATGTGGTGCCAAGTGCATGATTTGGTCAATGAAAAACTGACGTTCAGGACGCGGCCCAACCAGTGACATGTCTCCTTTAAGCACATTCCAGAACTGTGGGATTTCATCTAGCCGCACACTACGCATGAACTTTCCGAATGGGGTGACACGATTGTCATTGTTGCTGGACAGTTTCGGTGTTCCAGACTCCGCATCGGTTCTCATAGACCGGAACTTGTATATGCTGAATGGCAGTCCATGGAGCCCAATGCGTTCCTGGCTGAAAAACACAGGACCTTTGGAGGTTGATTTAATGATGATTGCAGTTATGAGAAATACAGGTGAAAGCAGTATTAGCAGTACAAGTGAAACAGATACGTCGATGATCCTCTTAAGGCCTTTTTGCCAAATAGGCATGAGCGATGGGGATATCTCTATCAGAGGTGCTCCGTATATAGCGTTCATTTTAACCGAACCGGATAGGATATCATACATGTCGGGTATGATTTTCACAATGATACCTGTATCTTCTAAGT
>JBEAXM010000258.1:0-5079 GCA_041159805.1 Bacteroidota bacterium | reverse complement strand
TATGTACAAGGCGCAAGTCGCTCAAGTCTCCATGCGCGACATCGAAAACGCCATCCGCTACGAAAACCTCACCATCTCTGGAGGTACCGTGCCCATGGATGGGATGCGCCGCTCCATCTCCGTCAAGGGAGAATTCAAAAGCGTTGAAGACATCCGAAACATTGTAGTGCTCTCCACCGAAGGGGCTCCTCTCTACCTACGGGATATCGCCGAAGTGAAGGACGCCTTCAAGGAACAGGAAAGCTTCGCCCGGTTGGATGGCAAGAATGTAATCACCTTGAACATCGTAAAGCGCGCCGGTGAAAACCTGATTGAGGCATCCGACAAAATCAAGGTGGAGGTTGATGAGATGAAGAAAAGCCGCTTTCCAAAGGATTTGAAAATTTCCTTGACAGGTGATCAATCCAACCGGACCCGGGTTACCCTCCACGACCTGATCAACACCATCATCATCGGATTTGTACTGGTGACCTTGCTACTCATGTTTTTCATGGGAGCCACCAACGCCATTTTCGTTGCCCTCTCCGTTCCGCTGTCCATCTTCCTGGCATTCCTGCTCATGCCCGCTCTGGGTTTTACCATGAACATGATTGTATTGTTCTCCCTATTGCTGGCGCTTGGAATCGTGGTTGATGACGCCATTGTGGTGATTGAAAACACCCATCGCATTTTCAACAATGGAAAGGTGGATATAGTAACCGCTGCTAAGTCGGCCACCGGAGAAGTGTTCCTGCCCGTGCTGTCGGGCACCGCCACCACCCTGGCGCCCTTCATACCACTCGCATTCTGGCAGGGTGTGATCGGAGAATTCATGTTTTACCTGCCAATTACACTCATCATCACCCTTACCGCATCACTACTGGTGGCCTACATCATCAACCCTGTGTTTGCCGTTTCATTCATGAAACCGGAGCATGGCGATGATGAGCACATCAAAACCAGAAAAAGACTCCGACTTACGGGTGTGATATGTGGTGTGATTGCTTTGGTTGCTTATCTGGTGGGCAACTGGGGTCTCGGGAATTTCACGGTATTCAGTTACTTGTTGATTGTTGTGCATAACATCTGGCTGGTGAAGGCAATCAACCATTTTCAAAGCAAGACCTGGCCAGCGTTCATCGAGAAATACAAGAAAGTATTGTCCTACGCATTGGATCGTCCCTACACCATGCTATTTGGTACGGTGGCGCTTTTTGTCTTCACCATCGGGCTATTGGTTGTGCGTGCACCCGGAACACGATTCTTCCCGCAAGCCGACCCGAACTTCATCTATGTCTATCTCACACTGCCAGTGGGAACCGACCAGGCACACACGGATTCTGTAACGCAGATACTGGAGAAAAAAGTGAACAACATCATTGGTAACAACAATCCGTTGGTAACCTCCGTAATCGCTAATGTGGCCATTGGAGTAACCGATCCGGCCGAAAACGACCAAGCCACCTATCCCAACCGCTCCAAGATATCGATTGCATTCGTGGAGTTCGGAAAACGGAATGGTGTTTCCACGAGCGATTACTTGAACAAATTGCGCACAGGTTTGGGTGACTTGCCCGGTGCCGAGATCACAGTTGACCAGGAAAAGGGTGGACCTCCAACTGGGAAACCCATCAACATAGAAGTGACGGGCGATGATTTCAATGAGCTGATTGCCGTTTCGGGTTCTTTGAAAAAATATCTGGATTCATTGGAGATTCCCGGCGTGGAAGAGCTCAAAACCGATCTTCAAAACAACAAGCCCGAAATCACCTTTGACTTGAACCGCGAAAGGGCCAATCGAGAAGGCATCTCCACCGGACAAGTGGGTTCCGAATTGCGCACGGCCATCTTCGGCAAAGAGGTTTCCAAATTCCGGGATGCGAATGATGAGTATCCGATTCAACTTCGTGTGCGCAAGGAGCAGCGTGAGAACGTGGATCAGCTGCGTAACCTCACCCTCACCTTCCGCGACATGAACATGGGTGGTATTGTAAGGCAGGTCCCATTGTCATCATTCACCGACATCAATTACTCATCAACCTATGCCAGTATCAAACGTAAAAACCAGAAGCGCTGCATCACCATTTACTCGAACATCCTGAGCGGTTATGCGCCCAACGACGTAGTGGCATCGGTTCAGCGGGCGGCATCTGATTTTGAAATACCCGAAGGGGTTTCCATTGATATGACAGGTGAACAGGAGCAGCAGGCCGAAACCACCAGCTTCCTGGGCAGTGCCATGCTCATCTCCTTAGGTATCATATTCCTGATATTGGTAACGCAATTCAATTCCCTTAGCAAACCGTTAATCATATTGAGTGAAATCATTTTCAGTTTGATTGGCGTGTTGTTGGGATTTGCCATTTTCGGCATGGAGATATCGATTCTGATGACGGGCGTAGGAATTGTGGCCCTTGCGGGGATTGTAGTGCGCAACGGTATCCTGATTGTTGAGTTCATAGACTTGATGCGGGAGCGTGGCATGGAGTTGAAAGATGCCATCATTGAGGGCGGTAAAACAAGGATGACTCCTGTTTTACTTACAGCCACCGCCACCATCCTTGGCTTGGTTCCGCTAGCGGTGGGACTAAACATTGACTTTGTGAAGTTGTTCACCGAATTGAACCCGCACATATTTTTTGGAGGCGATAGCGTAGCATTCTGGGGACCATTATCGTGGACGATGATCTTCGGCCTGAGCTTCGCCACATTCCTGACATTGATTCTGGTTCCAGTGATGTACCTGCTTTCCGAAAAGGCCAAAACACGCTTTACCCAATTCAAACAAGGACTGGCTGAATGATGAGGTTTTCACTAACGGTTTCTGTGATGATGCTCATCACCTCGGTCAACGTCTTCGGCCAATTGGAACGCGAGGACCTGTACTCGATACCCCGTCATCTGATCATGGGCGAAGGGCAATTCAATTTCAAGATGGCGGTCAGCTCTGAGGAGGTGATTGCATTCAACTCGTGCAACCGGCCAATGGTATACTTCATTAAAAACGGCAAGGTGCTCGACTCCCTGAAGCTGGAGTACAAGGGATGCATCCGCAATATGGAGTATGATGAGCATGACAACCTGCTCATAATGGACAACGAAGAGACCACCATTTACCGATTCCACAACCGTACGCGAGCGCAGGAGAAACTGCCTTACAAAAAACCCGAAGATTGGTACCGGGCGCAGAACCATTGGTATCAGTTTTTCGAAATCGGCTCCATTCCCACATTCTACAACAACCGCGAATACCTGCAGGACTTCTACTACACCCGATTCGACTACACCTACAACCTGTATCTGAATTATCAGAACGGCTACATCTACCAGTATGCATATAACTTCATACGCAAGGTGGGAAATCGCAAGACCTACTTGGCTTTGAAAAAGGACGATTTATGGTTCAGTGACAGGTTAAGCAACAAATGCAAGATGCTGTTGATTGACTTGGAAAACGAGCGTATCGTGTATTACAACCGCGCCTTGGTGTTGATTTTTGAAGACTTCAAAAAAGGTACTCAACAAGAATACAAAAGCAATGTACCTGACGGCGAACCGGTTCAGCTGGACTATGCAACCAACAAGCTGCAGGAAAAAATCTGGGGGGTGAGCAAGTTTGATAAAGAATTTATTTATTTCTCAGCATTCAGCCTGACTAAAAACACAACACCTTCAGGCGGAAAAAGCCGTGTCAAATGATACAACAGCAACCGGTTAAAAAATAAAAGGACAAAGAAAAAAGCCAAGCAAGTTACTGAACTATTTTCCTGCGCCTTGGTCAACCAACATGATTTTCTGCCATATTTTTTTATTCAAACCAAGTGTCAAATCCTCAATTTCATTGATGGTGTTCAGCACAACGTCATCATGAAAATCATTTGCATACAATGCAGAAAGCTTACTGGTAAGAGATAACATCTCACAACAATAATCCAAATACCGTAGCAGCTCAAAATCATTAAGTTCCCGTTTGGGAGAATTTGCAGTATTATAGGAGTTGATGGCTTTGGGGTCCTTGGTGAGTTGATGCATGTCTATCACATGGGCAATGGTACGAAGTTCATACAAATACTTTAGCACCCTTGATCGTTTAATACGATCCTCCGCCTGGACGAAAAAAAACACTGACGCGCTGAAGAAAACCATGATTTGCAATACAGCCTCAAGGCCCTCGGCTGACATTGCATTAATAAAACCCTCCACTTGCTTTATCTCGATTGTGTTCACCGTGAGCAGAAGAGTAGATACAAATAGAGCCAATACAAAAGCAAACAGCCCCCTTAACCACCAAATTGGCCGAGAAACAAAGTGAATATTATTTTTAGTCGTCAACCCGATGTCATAAAGCTCTCCACACACCTTGGAAAGTCCTGATCCGGGGAAGCGGTCCTCGATGCGAAGTCTGAGACGCTCAATTGTTTTAAGGGTTTCCTCTATGTCAAGTTTCCTGTACATCTAGTTAGCCAAAATAACACTTTTTTCAATTAGTCATATTCATTTGAATCCGGCTATTCAAAAAGAGTTTGAAGGGGTAGGACCAAACATCTATCAAACCTTTATCAAAAGTATACGGAATGCCAACCTATCGGGTTGACTAAAAATCAAACCGTAGAGGACTACAGACCAAGAATCCGTGCTGATTGATTGAGAAAAATCGTGGTTTCGTAGACTGAATATATCTTTGCACATACAATCGTAAATGAAAACAAATCCATTAAAGGGGCCGTTTGCAACAGCGATTTAAAATGTATTTCAGGACGAGTCTGGATAAACAAGGGTACTATTCGAATTTCACTCAACCCTCATTTTTAGGCGGGTTACAGAACCAAAAGCAAATTCTTCAATGTACCGAACTTTGCTTTTCAAAAAAATGATGAACCGAACTAAAATTTAATTTTTTACAACCATAAATGTGGCCTATCAATTATTTGGAGGCTTCTATTTTTACCAACACCCAATCGTTGTAGAGTTGACCTGTTTCAACATTTCCCACATCAGCACCTTTATATTCTAGCTCCTTCAAAGTGGAATACTTCAACTTAATTTTATATTTTGAACCGAACAGGTCTTCGTTAAATGATTCCATATCCGTATTAACAC